>NZ_JBEPAL010000013.1:0-188343 GCF_040298625.1 Streptomyces sp. NPDC001532 | reverse complement strand
GTGGCCGGAACCCATGGGTTCCGGCCACCCCGGCGGCACGTTTCTGCTGAGGCTGTGAGGCGCCTTTCGGGCGCTCAGCCCTCCTCGTGGGAGGCGACCGCGCGACGCGCGTCGGCGTCCAGCACACCCCAGCTGATCAGCTGCTCGGTGAGGACCGACGGCGACTGGTCGTAGATGACGGCGAGTGTGCGCAGGTCGTCCTGGCGGATGGAGAGCACCTTGCCGTTGTAGTCACCGCGCTGGGACTGGATGGTCGCCGCGTAGCGCTGGAGCGGGCCCGCCTTCTCGGCCGGCACGGTGGCCAGCCGCTCCAGGTCCAGGACCAGCTTCGGCGGCGGCTCGGCGGCGCCGCCCGGCGTGGTGCCCGGCAGCAGTTCCTGCACGGGAACGCCGTAGAAATCCGCCAGCTCGGCAAGGCGCTGCACGGTCACGGCGCGGTCGCCGCGCTCGTACGAACCGACCACCACGGCCTTCCAACGTCCCTGGGACTTCTCCTCGACACCGTGGAGGGAAAGGCCCTGCTGGGTGCGGATGGCCCGGAGCTTGGCCCCGAGCTGTTTGGCGTATTCGCTGGACATATAGCTCCCCGGACACTGTGTCGACGCGACTGGCGTGGGTTCCGAGCCGCGCGGCTGGTAACTCACTGTGAGGTTACGCAGCGTGACTCTTCTGCGTCAAGCCGAATGGTCCACACCGACTCTTCCGTGGTATCCGCACCTTGTTGGGCCGAGTGGGTGATTTCCGGGTGATCGACAGGGTGATCGCGGACGGGCCACGGGGTGTCGCGGGGTGATCGGCGGCGATCTCCGGCTCGGGTTCGCGGGCCGCGCCAGGGGGTGTGATCCGGGGTGCGGACGGGGCCTGCTACCGTGGATGGCGCAATCCCGACGTCCTTTAAGGTCCGTCCCGTGAGGCGGAGAAGGAGGTCCGTTTCGTATGGACACGCAAGCGTCCGATGCGCGGCCAGTGCTCGAAGGCCCCGACATCGCGCGGGTACTGACCCGCATCGCCCACGAGATCGTCGAGCGCGCCAAGGGCGCCGACGACGTGGTGCTGCTCGGCATCCCCACCCGAGGCGTCTTCCTCGGGCAGCGGCTCGCCGCCAAGCTCGAAGAGATCACCGAGCGCAAGATCCCCTGCGGTTCGCTGGACATCACCATGTACCGCGACGACCTGCGCATGCACCCGCCGCGTGCGCTGGCCCGCACCGAGATCCCCGGTGACGGCATCGACGGCAAGCTGGTCGTCCTCGTCGACGACGTGCTCTTCTCCGGCCGCACCATCCGCGCCGCCCTCGACGCCCTGAACGACATCGGGCGCCCCCGCGCGGTGCAGCTCGCGGTCCTCGTCGACCGGGGCCACCGCGAACTGCCGATCCGCGCCGACTACGTCGGCAAGAACCTCCCCACGTCGCTGCGGGAGACGGTCAAGGTCCAGCTCGCCGAGGAGGACGGTCGCGACACCGTGCTGCTCGGCGCCGCCCGGGACCGCTAGCAAGCGGACGGCGTACGGCACGGTCGTACGCCCGCTCGGCGCGCCCACCCGCGCGCCCGCCTGCCCGAATTCTCCTGAATGAACTGCCTTACGGAGCCTGACAGATGCTGCGTCATCTCATCTCGGCCGCCGACCTCACCCGCGACGACGCCGTCCTGATCCTCGACACCGCCGAGGAGATGGCGCGGGTCGCCGACCGGCCGATCAAGAAGCTGCCGACCCTGCGCGGCCGCACCGTGGTCAACCTCTTCTTCGAGGACTCCACCCGGACCCGCATCTCCTTCGAGGCCGCCGAGAAGCGGCTGTCCGCGGACGTCATCAACTTCTCCGCCAAGGGCTCCAGCGTGTCCAAGGGCGAGTCCCTGAAGGACACCGCCCAGACGCTGGAGGCCATGGGCGTCGACGCCGTCGTCATCCGGCACGGCGCGTCCGGGGCCCCGTACCGCCTCGCCAACTCCGGCTGGATCGACGCGGCCGTGATCAACGCCGGGGACGGCACCCACCAGCACCCCACCCAGGCCCTGCTGGACGCGTTCACCATGCGCCGCCGCCTGGTCGGCCGCGACGCCGGGCTCGGCCAGGACCTGTCCGGCAAGCGCGTCACGATCGTCGGCGACGTCCTGCACAGCCGGGTCGCCCGCTCCAACGTCGACCTGCTGCACACCCTCGGCGCCGAGGTCACCCTGGTCGCCCCGCCCACCCTGGTGCCGGTCGGCGTCGAGACCTGGCCCTGCGAGGTGGCGTACGACCTCGACGGCGTGCTGCCCAAGTCCGACGCCGTGATGATGCTGCGCGTGCAGCGCGAGCGGATGAACGCCGCGTTCTTCCCGACCGAGCGCGAGTACTCGCGGCGCTACGGCCTCGACGGCGACCGCATGGCGAAGATGCCCGAGCACGCCATCGTGATGCACCCCGGCCCGATGGTCCGCGGCATGGAGATCACCGCCGAGGTCGCCGACTCCGACCGCTGCACCGTCGTCGAGCAGGTCGCCAACGGCGTCTCCATCCGGATGGCCGTCCTCTACCTGCTGCTCGGTGGCAACGAGCCCGCCGTCACCCACGCCCGTACCGCTGAGGAGAAGTAAGACAGATGAGCAAGATCCTGATCCGGGGTGCGAAGGTCCTCGGCGGCGAGGCGCAGGACGTCCTGATCGACGGCGAGAGCATCGCCGAGGTCGGCACCGGCCTGTCGGCCGAGGGCGCCGAGGTCGTCGAGGCGGCCGGCAAGGTGCTGCTGCCCGGCCTGGTCGACCTGCACACCCATCTGCGCGAGCCCGGCCGCGAGGACTCCGAGACCGTCCTCACCGGCACCCGCGCGGCCGCCTCCGGCGGCTACACCTCGGTGTTCGCCATGGCCAACACCTTCCCGGTCGCCGACACCGCCGGTGTCGTCGAGCAGGTCTACCGGCTCGGCCAGGAGCACGGCTACTGCGACGTGCAGCCGATCGGCGCCGTCACCGTCGGCCTGGAGGGCAGCAAGCTCGCCGAGCTGGGCGCCATGCACGAGTCGGCGGCCGGTGTCACCGTCTTCTCCGACGACGGCAAGTGCGTGCACGACGCGGTGATCATGCGCCGGGCGCTGGAGTACGTGAAGGCCTTCGGCGGCGTCGTCGCCCAGCACGCCCAGGAGCCGCGGCTGACCGAGGGCGCCCAGATGAACGAGGGCGTCGTCTCCGCCGAGCTGGGCCTCGGCGGCTGGCCCGCGGTGGCCGAGGAGTCGATCATCGCCCGGGACGTGCTGCTCGCCGAGCACGTCGGCTCCCGCGTGCACATCTGCCACCTGTCGACCGCCGGCTCCGTCGAGATCGTGCGCTGGGCCAAGTCCCGCGGCATCCAGGTCACCGCCGAGGTCACCCCGCACCACCTCCTCCTCACCGACGAGCTGGTGCGCACCTACAACCCGGTCTACAAGGTCAACCCGCCGCTGCGCACCGAGCGCGACGTCATGGCGCTGCGCGAGGCCCTGGCCGACGGCACCATCGACATCGTCGCCACCGACCACGCCCCGCACCCGCACGAGGACAAGGACTGCGAGTGGGCCGCCGCCGCCATGGGGATGGTCGGCCTGGAGACCGCGTTGTCAGTGGTCCAGGCGACCATGGTGGAAACGGGTCTGCTGGACTGGGCCGGCGTCGCCGACCGGATGTCCGTCAAGCCCGCGCGGATCGGACAGGCCTCGGGCCACGGACGTCCCGTCTCGGCTGGTGAGCCCGCCAACCTCACCCTGGTCGACACGGAATACCGTGGGCCCGTGGACCCCGAGGGCTTCGCCTCGCGCAGCCGCAACACTCCGTACGAGGGGCGTGAGCTGCCGGGCCGTGTCACGCACACGTGGCTCCGGGGCAAGGCCACGCTCGTCGACGGGAAGCTCACGTGACACCTGTACTCCTGCTGGCCGCCGAGAAGGAATCGGCGGAAGTGACCGACTGGGCCGCCCGCCTCGGCTGGGTCGTCGGACTCGCCGCGTTCGTCGCGCTCGTCTACTGGCTGATGCGCGAGGGATGGAAGTGGCGGGGAACCCTGCAAGGGGACCTGCCGGAGCTTCCCACCGCGCCGAGCGGGTCCGGCAAGGCGAAACTGGCTGTGTCGACGATGAGCGGCCGCTACCACGGCTCCACCACCGCCGGGCAGTGGCTCGACCGCATCGTGGCGCACGGCCTGGGCACCCGAAGCCGAGCCGAGCTCACGCTGACGGACGCCGGTCTGGAGGTCGTACGCCCCGGGGCGACCGACTTCTTCATCCCCGCCGCGTCCCTGCGCGAGGCCCGGCTCGACAAGGGCATCGCCGGGAAGGTGCTCACCGAGGGCGGTCTGCTGATCGTGACCTGGGCGCACGGCGACAGACTGATCGACTCCGGCTTCCGCTCCGACCGCGCGGCCGAGCACAACGAGTGGGTCACCCACATCAACTCCATGATCGAACCAACCATGAGGGAAGGCGCCGAACGATGACGACCTCCACCAGGGGAACCAGCAAGGTTCCCGCCGTACTCGTCCTGGAGGACGGCCGAGTCTTCCGCGGCCGTGCCTACGGGGCCGTGGGGGAGACCTTCGGCGAGGCCGTCTTCTCCACCGGTATGACCGGGTACCAGGAGACCCTGACGGACCCGTCGTACCACCGCCAGGTCGTCGTGATGACCGCCCCGCACATCGGGAACACCGGCGTCAACGACGAGGACATGGAGTCCAGGAAGATCTGGGTCTCCGGTTACGTGGTGCGCGACCCCGCGCGCGTGCCGTCCAGCTGGCGCTCGACGCGCACGCTGGACGACGAGCTGTCCGCCCAGGGCGTCGTCGGCATCTCCGGCATCGACACCCGCGCCCTCACCCGCCACCTGCGCGAGCGCGGCGCGATGCGTGTCGGCATCTTCAGCGGCGACGCGATCCAGGACGACGCCGCCCTGCTGGCCCGCGTCAAGGAAGCCCCCGAGATGAAGGGCGCCGACCTCTCCGCCGAGGTCGCCACCACCGAGGCGTACGTCGTGCCCGCGATCGGTGAGAAGAAGTTCACCGTCGCCGCCGTCGACCTCGGCATCAAGGGCATGACCCCGCACCGGATGGCCGAGCGCGGCATCGAGGTGCACGTGCTGCCCGCCACGGCGACCGCCGACGACGTCTACGCCGTGAACCCGGACGGCGTGTTCTTCTCCAACGGCCCGGGCGACCCGGCCACCGCCGACCACCCGGTCTCCGTGATGCAGTCGGTCCTGGAGCGCGGCACCCCGCTGTTCGGCATCTGCTTCGGCAACCAGATCCTCGGCCGCGCCCTCGGCTTCGGCACCTACAAGCTGAAGTACGGCCACCGCGGCATCAACCAGCCCGTGCAGGACCGTACGACCGGCAAGGTCGAGGTCACCGCGCACAACCACGGCTTCGCCGTCGACGCCCCGCTCGACAAGGTCTCCGAGACCCCCTTCGGCCGCGCCGAGGTCTCCCACGTCTGCCTCAACGACAACGTGGTGGAGGGCCTCCAGCTTCTCGACAAGCCGGCCTTCAGCGTCCAGTACCACCCCGAAGCGGCAGCCGGCCCGCACGACGCCGCCTACCTGTTCGACCGCTTCGTTTCCCTGATGGAGGGCCAGCGTGCCTAAGCGCACCGATATCCAGTCCGTCCTGGTCATCGGCTCCGGCCCGATCGTCATCGGCCAGGCCGCCGAGTTCGACTACTCCGGCACCCAGGCGTGCCGCGTGCTGAAGTCCGAGGGCCTGCGGGTCATCCTCGTGAACTCCAACCCGGCCACGATCATGACCGACCCGGAGATCGCCGACGCCACCTACGTCGAGCCGATCACCCCGGAGTTCGTCGAGAAGATCATCGCCAAGGAGCGCCCCGACGCGCTGCTGCCCACCCTGGGCGGCCAGACCGCGCTCAACACCGCCATCTCCATGCACGAGCAGGGGGTGCTGGAGAAGTACGGCGTGGAGCTGATCGGCGCCAACGTCGAGGCCATCCACAAGGGCGAGGACCGCGACAAGTTCAAGCTGGTCGTGGAGGAGGTCCGCAAGAAGATCGGGCACGGCGAGTCCGCCCGCTCGGTGATCTGCCACTCCATGGACGACGTCCTCCAGGGCGTCGAGACGCTCGGCGGCTACCCCGTCGTCGTCCGCCCCTCCTTCACCATGGGCGGCGCCGGCTCCGGCTTCGCCCACGACGAGGAGGAGCTGCGCCGCATCGCCGGCCAGGGCCTCACCCTGTCTCCCACCACCGAGGTGCTCCTGGAGGAGTCCATCCTCGGCTGGAAGGAGTACGAGCTGGAGCTGATGCGCGACAAGCACGACAACGTCGTGGTCGTCTGCTCCATCGAGAACTTCGACCCGATGGGTGTGCACACCGGCGACTCCATCACCGTCGCCCCGGCGATGACCCTCACCGACCGCGAGTACCAGATCCTGCGGGACGTCGGCATCGCGATCATCCGCGAGGTCGGCGTCGACACCGGCGGCTGCAACATCCAGTTCGCGGTCAACCCCGAGGACGGTCGCGTGATCGTCATCGAGATGAACCCCCGCGTGTCCCGCTCCTCGGCGCTCGCCTCCAAGGCGACCGGCTTCCCGATCGCCAAGATCGCCGCCAAGCTCGCCGTCGGCTACACCCTCGACGAGATCCCGAACGACATCACGCAGGAGACCCCGGCCTCCTTCGAGCCGACCCTCGACTACGTGGTCGTCAAGGCGCCCCGGTTCGCCTTCGAGAAGTTCCCGCAGGCCGACTCCACGCTGACCACCACCATGAAGTCGGTCGGCGAGGCCATGGCCATCGGCCGCAACTTCACCGAGGCCTTCCAGAAGGCGCTGCGCTCCCTGGAGAAGAAGGGCAGCCAGTTCACCTTCGTCGGCGAGACCGGCGACAAGGAGCAGCTGCTGCGCGACGCCGTCCGTCCCACCGACGGCCGGATCAACACGGTCATGGAGGCCATCCGCGCGGGCGCCACGCCCGAGGAGGTCTTCGAGTACACCAAGATCGACCCCTGGTTCGTCGACCAGCTCTTCCTCATCAAGGAGGTCGCCGACGAGATCGCCGAGGCCCCGGAGCTGACCGGCGACCTGCTGGCCGAGGCCAAGCGGCACGGCTTCTCCGACCACCAGATCGCCGAGATCCGCGGCCTGCGCGAGGACGTCGTCCGCGAGGTCCGGCACGCGCTCGGCGTCCGCCCGGTCTACAAGACGGTCGACACCTGCGCCGCCGAGTTCGCCGCGAAGACGCCGTACTTCTACTCCTCCTACGACGAGGAGACCGAGGTCGCGCCGCGCGAGAAGCCCGCGGTGATCATCCTGGGCTCCGGCCCGAACCGCATCGGCCAGGGCATCGAGTTCGACTACTCCTGCGTCCACGCCTCCTTCGCGCTGAGCGACGCGGGCTACGAGACGGTGATGGTCAACTGCAACCCGGAGACCGTCTCCACCGACTACGACACCTCCGACCGCCTGTACTTCGAGCCGCTGACGCTCGAGGACGTGCTGGAGATCGTCCACGCGGAGCAGCAGGCCGGCCCGGTCGCGGGCGTCGTCGTCCAGCTCGGCGGCCAGACGCCGCTCGGCCTGTCGCAGGCGCTCAAGGACAACGGCGTGCCGATCGTCGGCACCTCCCCGGAGGCCATCCACGCCGCCGAGGACCGCGGCGCCTTCGGCCGCGTCCTGAAGGAGGCCGGCCTGCCGGCCCCCAAGCACGGCACCGCCACCACCTTCGCCGAGGCCAAGGCCATCGCCGACGAGATCGGCTACCCGGTCCTCGTCCGCCCGTCGTACGTGCTCGGCGGCCGCGGCATGGAGATCGTGTACGACGAGGCCCGCCTGCAGTCGTACATCGCCGAGTCGACCGAGATCAGCCCCACCCGGCCGGTCCTCGTCGACCGCTTCCTCGACGACGCGATCGAGATCGACGTCGACGCCCTCTACGACGGCGAGGAGCTGTACCTCGGCGGCGTCATGGAGCACATCGAGGAGGCCGGCATCCACTCCGGCGACTCGGCCTGCGCCCTGCCCCCGATCACCCTCGGCGGCTTCGACATCAAGCGGCTGCGCGCCTCCACCGAGGCCATCGCCAAGGGCGTCGGAGTCCGCGGCCTGATCAACATCCAGTTCGCCATGGCCGGCGACATCCTCTACGTCCTGGAGGCCAACCCGCGCGCCTCGCGCACGGTGCCCTTCACCTCCAAGGCGACCGCCGTGCCGCTGGCCAAGGCCGCCGCGCGCATCTCGCTCGGCGCGACCGTCGCCGAACTGCGCGCCGAGGGCCTGCTGCCGGCCACCGGCGACGGCGGCGAGCTGCCGCTGGACGCGCCGATCTCCGTCAAGGAGGCCGTCATGCCGTGGTCGCGCTTCCGCGACATCCACGGCCGCGGCGTGGACACCGTCCTCGGCCCGGAGATGCGCTCCACCGGTGAGGTCATGGGCATCGACTCGGTCTTCGGCACGGCCTACGCCAAGTCGCAGGCCGGCGCCTACGGCCCGCTGCCCACCAAGGGCCGCGCCTTCATCTCGGTCGCCAACCGCGACAAGCGCTCGATGATCTTCCCGGCCCGCGAGCTGGTCGCCCACGGCTTCGAGCTGCTGGCCACCTCCGGCACCGCCGAGGTGCTCAAGCGCAACGGCATCAACGCCACCGTCGTGCGCAAGCAGTCCGAGGGCACCGGCCCGAACGGCGAGAAGACCATCGTCCAGCTCATCCACGACGGCGAGGTCGACCTCATCGTCAACACCCCGTACGGCACCGGCGGCCGCCTCGACGGCTACGAGATCCGCACGGCGGCCGTGGCCCGCTCCGTGCCGTGCCTGACGACGGTCCAGGCGCTCGCCGCCGCCGTCCAGGGCATCGACGCACTCAACCACGGCGACGTGGGCGTCCGATCGCTCCAGGAACACGCGGAATTCCTGACCGCGGCCCGCGACTAGCAGCCCTTGAGGGGGACACCGGAAACGGTGTCCCCCTCTTCATGAGGCCCGCCACCCGGGCCTCTTCCCGAGGACACCGATGTACAAGATCTTCTTCACTCTCGTCTTCCGGCGGATGGACCCGGAGCAGGCCCACCACCTGGCCTTCCGCTGGATCCGCCTGGCCGCGCGCGTCCCCGTGCTGCGCACCTTCGTCGCGGCCGTGCTCGCCCCGCGCCACAAGGAACTGCGCACCGAGGCCTTCGGCCTGCGCATGCACGGCCCCTTCGGGCTCGCGGCCGGCTTCGACAAGAACGCCGTCGCCATCGACGGCATGACGATGCTCGGCTTCGACCACGTCGAGATCGGCACCGTCACCGGCGAGCCGCAGCCCGGCAACCCCAGGAAGCGGCTGTTCCGGCTGGTCCCCGACCGGGCGCTGATCAACCGCATGGGCTTCAACAACGAGGGCTCGCTCGCCGTCGCAGCCCGCCTCGCCTCCCGTACGCCCGTCTTCAGGACGGTCGTCGGCGTGAACATCGGCAAGACCAAGGTGGTCCCGGAGGCGGAGGCCGTCCTGGACTACGTGAAGTCCGCCGAGCGGCTGGCCCCGCACGCCGACTACCTGGTCGTGAACGTGTCGTCCCCGAACACGCCCGGGCTGCGCAACCTCCAGGCCACCGAGGCGCTGCGCCCGCTGCTGAGCGCCGTCCGCGAGGCCGCCGACCGTACGGTCACCACCCGGCGCGTGCCGCTGCTGGTCAAGATCGCGCCCGACCTCGCCGACGAGGACATCGACGCGGTGGCCGACCTGGCCGTCGAGCTCGGCCTGGACGGGATCATCGCCACCAACACCACGATCGCGCGCGAGGGCCTGGGCCTGACGTCCGACCCCGCCCTGGTCGAGGAGACCGGCGGCCTGTCCGGGGCGCCGCTGAAGGCCCGCTCCCTGGAGGTCCTGCGCCGCCTCTACGCGCGCGTGGGGGACCGCATCACCCTGGTGGGCGTCGGCGGCATCGAGAACGCCGAGGACGCCTGGCAGCGCATCCTGGCGGGCGCCACGCTCGTCCAGGGCTACAGCGCCTTCATCTACCAGGGTCCCTTCTGGGCCCGCGCCATCCACAAGGGCCTCGCCGCGCGGCTGCGCACGAGCCCGTACGCCACCCTCGCCGACGCCGTCGGCGCCGACGTCAAGGAGACGGCATGACGGAGTCCTTCGGCGCACGGCTGCGCCGGGCCATGGACGAGCGCGGCCCGCTGTGCGTGGGCATCGACCCGCACGCCTCGCTGCTCGCCGAGTGGGGCCTGAACGACGACGTGGCGGGCCTGGAGCGGTTCAGCCGCACGGTCGTGGAGGCGATGGCCGAGCGGGTCGCCGTGCTCAAGCCGCAGAGCGCCTTCTTCGAGCGGTTCGGCTCGCGCGGCGTCGCGGTGCTGGAGAAGGCGGTCGAGGAGGCGCGGGCGGCCGGCGCGCTGGTCGTCATGGACGCCAAGCGCGGCGACATCGGCTCCACCATGGCCGCCTACGCCGAGTCCTTCCTGCACAAGGACGCCCCGCTGTTCTCCGACGCGCTGACCGTCTCGCCCTACCTCGGCTACGGCTCGCTGAGGCCCGCGATCGAGCTGGCCCGGGAGAACGGCGCCGGGCTCTTCGTGCTGGCGCTGACCTCCAACCCGGAGGGCGGCGAGGTCCAGCACGCGGTGCGCACCGAGGACCCGGCCGGCCGCAGCGTCGGCGCGACCATGCTGGCCCACCTGGCGGCCGAGAACGCGGGGGAGGAGCCGCTGGGGTCCTTCGGCGCGGTCGTCGGCGCCACCCTGGGCGACCTGTCGTCGTACGACCTGGCGATCAACGGTCCGCTGCTCGCGCCCGGCATCGGCGCGCAGGGGGCCACGCCGGCCGACCTTCCGCGGGTCTTCGGCGCGGCGGTCGGCAACGTCGTGCCGAACGTCAGCCGGGGTGTGCTGCGGCACGGTCCCGAGGTCGGCGCGCTGCGCACGGCCGCGGACCGGTTCGCGGAGGAGATCAGGGCCGCGGTGACCTCGGTCTGAGCCTCCGCCGGGTCGGCCGGGGCCGGCTTGAAGCTGGATACATCCTCAAATCCAGGGCAGTATGTCTGAAATATCCGGTCCTGACAGAGGCTGACCAGGACTTTTCCGCTGTTCTCGCTGACTCTGGCGGACTTGACCGCTAGTCTCCGACGAGAGTCACCGGGCGAGCGTGTTGCTCGTGGCTCCCCAGGTGTGGGGCGACTAGGTTCCTCACCGGTCCGTATCCGACAGTTCGACATCCGAGGTGACGTAGGCGTGGCTCTTCCGCCCCTTACCCCCGAACAGCGCGCAGCCGCGCTCGAAAAGGCCGCCGCGGCTCGCCGGGAGCGGGCCGAGGTCAAGAATCGACTGAAGCACTCCGGCGCCTCCCTTCACGAGGTCATCAAGCAGGGCCAGGAGAACGACGTCATCGGCAAGATGAAGGTCTCCGCTCTCCTCGAGTCCCTGCCGGGCGTGGGCAAGGTCCGCGCCAAGCAGATCATGGAGCGACTCGGCATCTCCGAGAGCCGCCGGGTGCGTGGCCTCGGCTCCAACCAGATCGCCTCCCTGGAGCGCGAATTCGGCAGCACCGGGTCCTGAACCCCGGTCCGTCCGGGCATGGTCCCGGGCACACCGGGATTGCTGGAATAATCGCTGCATGAGTGAACGTCCGCGGCTGACCGTGCTCTCCGGACCCTCCGGGGTCGGCAAGAGCACGGTCGTCGCCCATATGCGCAAGGAACACCCCGAGGTCTGGCTCTCGGTGTCGGCGACGACCCGCAAGCCCCGCCCCGGGGAGCAGCACGGGGTCCACTACTTCTTCGTCACCGACGACGAGATGGACAAGCTGATCGCCAACGGTGAGCTGCTGGAGTGGGCCGAATTCGCCGGCAACCGCTACGGCACGCCGCGCGCGGCCGTGCTGGAACGCCTGGAGGCGGGTGAGCCCGTCCTCCTGGAGATCGACCTCCAGGGTGCCCGGCAGGTCCGCGACTCGATGCCCGAGGCACAGCTGGTGTTCCTGGCTCCGCCCTCCTGGGACGAGCTGGTGCGCAGGCTGACCGGCCGCGGCACCGAACCGCCCGAGGTGATCGAGCGCCGTCTGGAGGCGGCCAGGGTCGAGCTGGCGGCCGAGCCGGAGTTCGACGAGACCCTGGTCAACACCTCCGTCGAGGACGTCGCGCGTGAGCTGCTAGCCTTGACGAACGTCGTGTGAGTGTCCGCCCCCGTGCGGACCGCAGTCATACGAACCACATCTTTCCCATCCATCGGAAGGTAGAGCGTGTCCTCTTCCATCTCCGCGCCCGAGGGCATCATCAACCCGCCGATCGACGAGCTCCTCGAGGCCACGGACTCGAAGTACAGCCTCGTGATCTACGCGGCCAAGCGGGCCCGCCAGATCAACGCGTACTACTCGCAGCTCGGCGAGGGTCTGCTCGAGTACGTCGGTCCCCTCGTCGACACCCACGTCCACGAGAAGCCGCTCTCGATCGCGCTGCGCGAGATCAACGCGGGACTGCTGACCTCCGAGGCCATCGAGGGCCCCGGTCAGTGAGTCCTCGGGGCTCGCTGAGTCCTTGAGTCCTGCCGTCAGCTCGCAGCTGACTTTTTCCACAGGCCCGGCAGCACGTCTGCCGGGCCTGTGGTGTCTCATGGGGGGTGGTTGCACGTTTCCGAGGTTCGGGGAGAGACGACGGTGGACAAGCCGAAGGTCGTTCTGGGGGTCAGCGGCGGCATCGCCGCCTACAAGGCGTGCGAGCTGCTGCGCAGGCTGACCGAGTCCGGGCATGACGTCCGGGTCGTGCCCACAGCGTCCGCTCTGCACTTCGTCGGCGCCGCCACCTGGTCCGCGCTCTCCGGCAACCCCGTCTCCACGGAGGTCTGGGACGCCGTCCACGAGGTGCCGCACGTCCGCATCGGCCAGCGGGCCGACCTGGTCGTCGTCGCCCCGGCCACCGCCGACATGCTCGCCAAGGCCGCCCACGGCCTCGCCGACGACCTGCTGACCAACACCCTGCTCACCGCCCGCTGTCCGGTCGTCTTCGCCCCCGCGATGCACACCGAGATGTGGGAGCACCCGGCCACCCAGGAGAACGTGGCGACGCTGCGCCGGCGCGGCGCGGTCGTCATCGAGCCCGCCGTCGGCCGCCTCACCGGCGTCGACACCGGCAAGGGCCGGCTGCCCGACCCGGCCGAGATCTTCGAGGTGTGCCGCCGGGTGCTGGCCCGGGGCGTGCGGGAGCCGGACCTGGCCGGCCGGCATGTCGTCGTCAGCGCCGGCGGCACCCGTGAGCCGCTGGACCCGGTCCGCTTCCTCGGCAACCGCTCCTCCGGCAAGCAGGGCTACGCCCTCGCCCGCACCGCCGCCGCGCGCGGAGCCCGGGTCACCCTGATCGCGGCCAACGCCGAGCTGCCCGACCCGGCCGGGGTGGACGTGGTCCGGGTGGGCACCGCCGTCCAGCTGCGGGAGGCGGTGCTGAAGGCGGCCGCGGACGCCGACGCGGTCGTCATGGCCGCAGCCGTCGCCGACTTCCGGCCCGCGGCGTACGCCACCGGGAAGATCAAGAAGAAGGACGGGCAGGAACCCGAGCCGATCGTGCTGGTCCGCAACCCCGACATCCTCGCCGAGATCTCCGCCGAGCGGGCGCGCTCCGGACAGGTGATCGTCGGCTTCGCCGCCGAGACCGACGACGTCCTCGCCAACGGCCGCCGGAAGCTGGAGCGCAAGGGCTGCGATCTGCTCGTGGTGAACGAGGTGGGGGAGCGCAAGACCTTCGGCGCCGAGGAGAACGAGGCCGTGGTGCTGGCCGCCGAGGGCGGCGAGACCCCCGTCCCGCACGGCCCCAAGGAGGCCCTGGCCGAAACCGTGTGGGACCTGGTGGCCGAACGACTTCCCTAACGGAGCAGTGGCGCCACGCCGTCCTCGCCGCTCGGCCGATCGGGGCGCGGTGGCCCTGGTCAATGCGCCAGAACATTGGGCAGAATGCCCGTGCCGCAGGTCACAGCGCTCCCGAGAGGCGAGACGGGTGGCCCCGCGGCGGAGCGCGACCGATAAACTGTTCCAGGACGACCACCGGGCGCAGCCCCGTCCGTCCACCAATGATCAGCCAGCAGCCGCTGCAACCCCAGGGAGCGTTGTGTCCCGTCGCCTGTTCACTTCGGAGTCTGTGACCGAGGGTCACCCCGACAAGATCGCTGACCAGATCAGCGACACCATTCTCGACGCGCTGCTGCGCGAGGACCCGACCTCCCGGGTCGCCGTCGAGACCCTGATCACGACCGGCCTGGTCCACGTGGCCGGTGAGGTCACGACCAAGGCCTACGCGCCGATCCCGCAGCTCGTCCGGGACAAGATCCTGGAGATCGGCTACGACTCCTCGAAGAAGGGCTTCGACGGCGCCTCCTGCGGCGTGTCGGTGTCGATCGGCTCGCAGTCCCCGGACATCGCGCAGGGCGTGGACACCGCGTACGAGTCGCGGGTCGAGGGCGACGAGGACGAGCTGGACCGGCAGGGCGCCGGCGACCAGGGCCTGATGTTCGGCTACGCCTCGGACGAGACGCCGACGCTGATGCCGCTGCCGATCTTCCTGGCCCACCGCCTGTCCAAGCGCCTGTCGGACGTGCGCAAGAACGGCACGATCCCCTACCTGCGCCCCGACGGCAAGACCCAGGTCACCATCGAGTACGACGGCGACAAGGCGGTCCGCCTGGACACCGTCGTCGTCTCCTCGCAGCACGCCAGCGACATCGACCTCGACTCGCTGCTCGCTCCCGACATCCGCGAGTTCGTCGTCGAGCCGGAGCTGAAGGCGCTGCTGGACGAGGGCATCAAGCTGGACACCGAGGGCTACCGCCTGCTGGTCAACCCGACCGGCCGCTTCGAGATCGGCGGCCCGATGGGCGACGCCGGCCTGACCGGCCGCAAGATCATCATCGACACCTACGGCGGCTTCGCCCGCCACGGCGGCGGCGCCTTCTCCGGCAAGGACCCGTCCAAGGTCGACCGCTCCGCCGCCTACGCGATGCGCTGGGTCGCCAAGAACGTCGTCGCCGCGGGCCTCGCCTCCCGCTGCGAGGTCCAGGTCGCCTACGCGATCGGCAAGGCCGAGCCGGTCGGTCTCTTCGTCGAGACCTTCGGCACCCACAAGGTCGAGCCCGAGAAGATCGAGAGGGCGATCGAGGAGGTCTTCGACCTCCGCCCGGCCGCCATCATCCGCGACCTCGACCTGCTCCGCCCGATCTACGCCCAGACCGCGGCGTACGGCCACTTCGGCCGCGAGCTCCCCGACTTCACCTGGGAGCGCACGGACCGCGTGGACGCGCTGCGCGAGGCCGCGGGCCGATAAGGCCCCGCCGAACGGTCCTCACGAGGCCCGGCACCCCTTTCCGGGGGTGCCGGGCCTCGGCGCGTCCGGCGGCCGAGCCGCCCGGCGGGGCGGCACGGCAGGAGACCCGAGGCGCCGATCCGCGGCCCAGGTGATCGCGGGCCGTGCGTCGCTGTCGGTGGGGTTTGGTAAGAATGCAAGCGTGAGCAGCGAGAACGGGCAGGGCGGCGGAGGCGCGGAGGGTGCGCCGCCGGAGCAGCTCGCGCTCATCCGGGAGAGCGTGCGCAAGGCCAAGGAGCCGCGGGCCAAGCCGCGCACCTGGCGGGGCGCCGCGCTGGCCAAGGACCTGCCGGTGGCACGGGTGCTCGTGGACAAGGGCGTGCTCCACCTCGACCGGTACTTCGACTACGCCGTCCCCGAGGAACTGGACGCCGACGCCCAGCCCGGCGTGCGGGTGCGGGTGCGGTTCGGGGCCGGGCGGCACCGGGTGCGGGAAGGGCGCCGCGAGGGCGGCGGGCTGATCGACGGGTTCCTGATCGAGCGGCGCGCCGAGTCCGACTACTCGGGGCCGCTCGCCGCGCTGGCCCAGGTCGTCTCGCCGGAGCGGGTGCTCGGCGAGGAACTGCTCGGGCTGGCCCGGGCCGTCGCCGACCGGTACGCGGGCAGCCTCGCCGACGTGCTCCAGCTCGCCGTACCGCCGCGCAACGCGCGGGCCGAGCAGCGACCGTCGCCCGCGCCGCTGCCACCGCCCGCGGCACCGGAGCCGGGCACCTGGACGCGGTACGAGCGAGGGCCCGCCTTCCTGACGTCGCTGGCCTCCGGTGGCGCGCCCCGCGCCGTGTGGAACGCGCTGCCCGGACCCGAGTGGGCGGACGAACTGGCCCGCGCCGTCGCCGCCACGCTGGCCTCGGGGCGCGGCGCGCTCGTCGTCGTCCCGGACGGCAGGGCCGCGGCCCGTGTCGACGCCGCGCTGACCGCCCTCCTCGGCGAGGGCCGGCACGCGCTGCTCACCGCCGACGCCGGCCCCGAGAAGCGGTACCGCGAATGGCTGGCCGTCTCCCGCGGGTCGGTGCGGGCCGTGGTCGGCACGCGCGCCGCGATGTTCGCGCCCGTGCGGGACCTCGGACTGGTCGCCCTCTGGGACGACGGCGACGACAGCCACAGCGAGCAGCACGCCCCCCAGCCGCACGCCCGCGAGGTGCTGCTGCTGCGCGCCGCCCAGGACCGGTGCGCCTTCCTGCTCGGGGGCTGGAGCTGCACCGTGGAGGCGGCACAGCTGGTGGAGAGCGGCTGGGCCCGGCCGCTGGTCGCCGGGCGTGATCAGGTGCGGGCCGCCGCCCCGCTCGTACGGACCGTCGGCGACCAGGATCTGGCGCGGGACGAGGCCGCCCGGGCCGCCCGGCTGCCGACCCTCGCCTGGCAGGCCGTCCGGGAGGGCCTGCGGCACGGCCCGGTGCTGGTGCAGGTGCCCCGGCGCGGATACGTCCCGCGGATGGCCTGCGCCCGGTGCCGGGAGCCCGCGCGGTGCCGGCACTGCGCCGGGCCGCTGGAGGCGCAGGACGCCGGTGCGCTGCGCTGCGGCTGGTGCGGGCGGGCGGAGGAGTCCTGGCACTGTCCGGAGTGCGGGTCGTTCCGGCTGCGGGCCCAGGTCGTGGGAGCGCGGCGGACGGCGGAGGAGCTGGGGCGCGCCTTCCCGGCGGTGCCGGTGCGGACGTCGGGGCGCGAACACGTACTGGACACCGTGCCGGGGACGCCCGCGCTGGTGGTGAGCACGCCGGGCGCCGAGCCGGTCGCCGAGGGCGGCTATGCCGCGGCGCTGCTGCTGGACGGCTGGGCGATGCTCGGGCGGCCCGATCTGCGGGCCGGCGAGGACGCGCTGCGGCGGTGGATCGCGGCCGGGGCGCTGGTGCGGGCCCAGGGGGCCGGGGGGACGGTCGTCGTGGTCGCCGAGCCGACGCTGCGGCCGGTCCAGGCGCTGGTGCGGTGGGATCCCGTCGGGCACGCGGTGCGGGAGCTGGCCGAGCGGGCCGAGCTGGGCTTTCCGCCGGTGTCGCGGATGGCGGCGGTGTCGGGGACGCCCGAGGCGGTCGCGGAGTTCCTGTCGATGGTGGAACTGCCGGGCGAGGCCGAGGTGTTGGGGCCCGTGCCGGTGCCCGTCACCGTCGCCGCCGCCGCTGCGGGCCGGTCACGGCGGCCGGGTGCGCCGCCGCCGGGGGAGCACTGGGAGCGGGCGCTGATCCGGGTACCGCCCGGGAAGGGGGCCGCGCTGGCGGCCGCGCTCAAGGCGACGCAGGCGGCGCGGATGGCGCGGGGGAACGGGGCGGTGGTGCGGGTGCGCGTGGATCCGCCGGACATCGGGTGAGGGTGCCGGTGCCGGTGCCGGTGCCAGTGCCGGTGTCGGCGTGGGTGTGGGCGTGAACGTGGGCGTTGGCGTCGGCGTGGGTGCCGGCGTGGCGCCGGGCTCGCTGTGAGGTGTCGCGGGACGGCGTGATTGACGGCCCGGCCCGGCCCGGCTTGTGCGCCTGCGGCCGCGCGGGCGCGGACGTGGCACTGCCCTCCCGGCGGTGCTCCGGGAGGGCAGTGCGGGCAACGGCAGTGAGGGGCTCGTTCCGGCTTGGGCGCGCGCTCGGTTCAGCCGTTGCGCGGGCTGGGGAACGCCGTCGGCCGGGCCTCGTCGCGCAGGGCCGGGCTGCCCGCCGTGGGCTGGGTGGGCATGGAGCGGGCGGCCGGGACCGTGGGCACCGTCGGGAGGGCGGTGCTCACGTTGACCGTGCGGGTGCCCGACGGCTCGGTGCCGCGCTCGGCCTCGGCCGCGGCCTGGGCGGTGGCCCGGCGGGAGCCGTAACGGCGGTGGACCGCCTGCTTGGTGACTCCCAGCGCGGAGCCCACCGCGTCCCACGAGAAGCCGAGCGAGCGGTCGAAGTCGACCGCCGCGGTGACCAGGGTCTCGACGCTGTCCCGCAGCTCCTGGGCGAGTCGGACGGTCGGGGCGGGGGCGCGTCCGTAGACGACGAAGCCCGTGGAGGGGCCGGAGCGGCGCGGGCGGTAGACGTTGCCCAGCTGGGCGGTGAGCGTGCGCAGCGCGTCCACCTGCCGGCGGACCCGCTCGATGTCCCGCACCAGCAGGTGCAGGCTGGCCCGAGCCTGGGCGTCGTGAGTTGCGTGGTCGGCCATGAACAAGCCTCTCGAACCGGCGTTGAAGAGAAAGGATCGGGCCGCGATCGCGGCCCGCGTTGGTCAACTCTTTCTTGACCAACGCGGATCAGCGCCGCGGGTCACGCTCTGGGGGCGTATGGGCATATGCGTACGCCCCCGGGGCGGGTGTCGCGCGGTGCGCCCCGCCTGGGGGTTTACCGCCTTCGGCGGCTCTCCCGCCGGGGTCATAGACTGGTGCGCTGCCCGCACCAACCCCCCGTCCGAGAGGCCCGTGCCCACCCATGAAGCTGGTCTTCGCCGGTACCCCCGAGGTCGCCGTTCCCGCCCTGGACGCTCTGCTCGCCTCCGGGCGGCACGAGGTGGCCGCCGTCGTCACGCGCCCCGACGCGCCGGCCGGCCGGGGCCGGAGGCTGGTCGCCTCGCCCGTGGCCGAGCGGGCGATGGAGGCCGGGATCGAGGTGCTGAAGCCGGCGAAGCCGCGGGACCCGGAGTTCCTGGAGCGGCTCACCGCGATCGCCCCGGACTGCTGTCCCGTCGTCGCCTACGGGGCCCTGCTGCCGCGGGTCGCCCTGGACATCCCGGCGCACGGCTGGGTCAACCTGCACTTCTCGCTGCTGCCCGCCTGGCGCGGCGCGGCGCCCGTGCAGCACTCGATCATGGCCGGGGACGAGATCACCGGCGCCTCGACCTTCCTGATCGAGGAGGGGCTGGACTCAGGTCCCGTCTACGGCACCGTCACCGAGGAGATCCGCCCCACCGACACCAGCGGCGATCTGCTCACCCGCCTCGCCTTCGCCGGGTCCGGGCTGCTGGCCGCCACCATGGACGGCATCGAGGACGGCACGCTCAAGGCCGTGCCGCAGCCGGCCGACGGGATCACGCTCGCGCCGAAGATCACCGTCGAGGACGCGCGGATCGACTGGGCCGCGCCCGCCCTGCGGGTCGACCGGGTGGTGCGCGGCTGCACTCCGGCGCCGGGCGCGTGGACCACCTTCCGCGGCGAACGCCTCAAGCTCATCCAGGTCGCCCTCGTCACCGACCGCACCGACCTCGCGCCCGGACAGCTGTCCGTCGGCAAGAACCACGTCCATGCCGGCACCGGCTCGCACGCCGTCGAGCTGCTGTGGGTGCAGGCCCAGGGCAAGAAGCCGATGCGGGCGGCGGACTGGGCGCGCGGCGTGCGGATCGCCGACGGCGAGACCGTCGGGGCCTGAGGCCCGGACCGGCCGGCGCACACCCGACGTACGCTGGTCGCACACCGTATACAGAAACCCGGAGCACCTTTTCGTGAGCGACACCTCCCGGCGGCCCCGCAAGCCCGGCAAGCCCTACCGTCGGCCCCAGAAGGACCCCGTCCGCGTCCTCGCCTTCGAGGCGCTGCGAGCCGTGGACGAGCGGGACGCCTACGCCAACCTCGTGCTGCCGCCGCTGCTGCGCAAGGCGCGGGAGAAGGAGGGGCCCGAGAAGTTCGACGGGCGGGACGCCGCGCTGGCCACCGAGCTGGTCTACGGCACGCTCCGCCGGCAGGGGACGTACGACGCGGTCATCGCGGCCTGTGTCGACCGGCCGCTGCGGGAGGTCGACCCGCCGGTGCTGGACGTGCTGAGCCTCGGCGCGCACCAGCTGCTCGGCACCCGTATCCCGACGCACGCCGCCGTGTCCGCCTCGGTCGAGCTGGCCCGGGTGGTGCTCGGCGACGGGCGCGCCAAGTTCGTGAACGCCGTGCTCCGCAAGATCGCCCAGCACGATCTGGACGGCTGGCTGGAGCGGGTCGCCCCGTCCTACGACGAGGACCCCGAGGACCACCTCGCCGTCGTGCACTCCCACCCGCGCTGGGTCGTCTCCGCGCTGTGGGACTCGCTCGGCGGCGGCCGGGCCGGCATCGAGGAGCTGCTGGCCGCGGACAACGAGCGGCCCGAGGTGACCCTGGTCGCCCGGCCCGGCCGGGCCACGGCCGAGGAACTGCTGACCGAGGACGCCGCGGTGCCCGGGCGCTGGTCGCCGTACGCCGTACGGCTCACCGAGGGCGGCGAGCCCGGGGCCATCGGGGCCGTCCGGGACGGCCGGGCCGGTGTGCAGGACGAGGGCAGCCAGCTGGTCGCGCTCGCCCTCGCCAACGCGCCGCTGGACGGGCCGGATGAGAAGTGGCTGGACGGCTGCGCGGGACCCGGCGGCAAGGCCGCGCTGCTCGCCGCGCTCGCCGCCGAGCGGGGCGCCACCCTGCTGGCCTCCGAGAAGCAGACCCACCGGGCCGGGCTGGTCGCCAAGGCGCTGCACGGCAACCCCGGCCCCTACCAGGTCATCGCCGCCGACGGCACCCGCCCGCCGTGGCGGCCCGGCACCTTCGACCGGGTCCTGATGGACGTGCCCTGCACCGGGCTCGGCGCCCTGCGCCGCCGCCCCGAGGCGCGCTGGCGGCGGCGCCCCGACGACCTGGAGGGCTTCGCGCCGCTCCAGCGCTCCCTGCTGCGCACCGCCCTGGAGTCGGTACGGGTCGGCGGCGTCGTCGGCTACGCCACCTGCTCCCCGCTGCTCGCCGAGACCCGCGCCGTGGTCGCCGACCTGCTGAAGCAGTTCCCGGAGGCCGAACTCATCGACGCCCGCCCGATGCTGCCCGGTGTCCCGGACCTCGGCGAGGGGCCCGACATCCAGCTGTGGCCGCATCTGCACGGCACCGACGCGATGTATCTGGCGCTCTTCCGCAGGACCGGCTGAACCGCCTTCGGCGCCGCCCTCACTCGAGCACCGCGCCCAGCGCCGCGCCCGTCTGCCGCTTGCCCAGGTACGACTCGGCGCGGTGCGGTTCGGAGCCGTTGTCGAGGGTCCGGTCGGAGTGCAGGGCGCCGTACGGGTCGGCGAACAGCGTCGCCAGATCGGGGACCGCGGCGACGAGGTCGTCGCGGTCGGCGAGGTTCACCCAGCGCGCCACCCGTGGCGGGACGGTCTTCGCCTCCGGGAGCCGGTCGTGGACGACCGTGCGCAGACCGAGCGGCGAGCCCAGCGTGAGCAGCAGCGGCAGCCCGGACCGCACCCGGTGCGCGGCCTGGTAGGCGGCGACCGAACCCAGCGAGTGTCCGACGATCGCCACCGTCTCCGGCCCCACGTGCGCGGCGATCCGGCGCTGCACCTCCTCGCGGACCGCTTCCTCGGTGAGGTACCGCGTCACCTGGACGAGCGCCCGCTTGACGAAGGTCCGCGCGAAAGCCATGCCGAGCGGCGCGAACCAGCGCAGCCGTGCCAGCCCGTTCAGCGCCGGACGCCCTGCGGCCCGTACGCCCTGCCGGCCGGCGGTCTGCGGGTCCAGCGCGCGCAGCTGCCGGTGGGCCTCGTCGCGGTCCGCCTCGCTCGCGGCGCGCTCCTCGGCCCGCCCCAGCCACTCCAGCGCCAGGACCGACGCCAGCTCCCGCTGCTCGGCGGTGAGTTCGTCGAACGAGGGTTCGCCGCCCATCCGTCCCTCGGTCAGGAACAGGTCGCCGTAGAACACCATCCGGCAGTCGTCGTCGCCCGGGCGGGCGTCCCGCCACAGCCGGTCGGCCGGTTCCGGGTGGCCCGCGACGCGCAGTCCGCCCGCCAGCGCGGGCATCCACCGGGCCTCCAGCGCGTCCGCCGACTCCTGCTCCTGCGCGATCCCGTGCACGAGCACGATCCGGCTCATCCCGCCGCCCTTCCTCGTCCGTCTCCGACACCGGCGGACGTCATCTCCCGCCGTTACGGCTGAGTTTGACAGAGCGACAGGTCTCACCATGCTGTCTCCATGAGCAATGAGGGACCGCGCTTCTCACTGGTGATCGCCTCGCAGTGCTCGGCGCTGGGACCGCGACTGGCGCTGGAGCGGCTGTCCGAGGCGGCCACGGAACTCGACTCCGTCCTGCGCGATCCGCTGCGCGGCGGCTCCCGTCCGGCCCTGGCCGACGGCCGGACCCTGCTCCTGGACGAGGGACGGACGGCGACGTACGAGGCCGTGGCGGAGGCGGTGACCACGGCCGGGCGGGCCGGCGGGCTGCTGCTGCTCGCCTGGATCGGCCACGGCATCGACGCGGGCGGCGACTTCTACGTCCTCCCCGAGGGCTGCACCCCGCGTCCCGGACACCCGAACGGGCCGTACGGCATCGTCCAGCACCTCAGGGAGCTGCTCGGCGGACAGCCCGGCGTGGAGCTGGTCCTGCTGCTGGACGCCTGTATGTCCGGCGCCGGCGTCACCGAGGCCGCGGCGCGCTGGACCGGGCTCAACGCCGACCTGCGGCGCCGCATCCAGGTGCTGTCCGCGGCCAACGTGGGCGACGACGCGTACGACTGCGCCTTCACCCGCGGCGCCACCGAGCTGATCCGCGACGGCCACATCGCCCTCGGCGAGCGGCTGCGCGCCGACGACCTCAAGCGGGCGGCCGAGCGCTTCGAACGGCGGCAGCAGCCCGCCATGCTCACCCTCGACGGCGCCAAGGGCGGCAGCGGGCTGTGGGTGGCGCGCAACGCCGCACTCGTCGGGCGGGCCGGATCCCTGCCCGCCCTGTCCCGCGCCGACCTGCCCGCGCTGCGCGAGGCGCTGCGGCACTTCCGGCCCGTCCCGGCCCTCACCGAGGTCGTCGACGCCTCCGCCGAGCACCGCTTCGTGGTCGTGAGCGGGCCCGCCGGGCACGGCAAGACCACCCTGCTCGCCGCGCTCACCCGGCGCGAGGTCACCGGCGGACGGGTGCCGGAGCGGTTCGTGCACGGACTGCGGCTGCTCAAGCAGCAGGAGACCGGCGACCGCACAGCCCGGGACCTCGCCCAGCAGCTCGGCGTCACCGTGCCCGGATTCACCGCGGCCGCCGAGCACCACGAGGCGTCCGTGGCGCGCGACGAGTGGGAGCGGATGCCGCTGACCGAACGGCTGCTCCTCGGGCCGCTCGGCCTGCTGCCGCCCGGCACCGTGGTGCGGCTCGTCCTCGACGGCTTCGACCAGCTGGCCGACAGCGCCGCCGCCGAGATACGGGAACTGGTGGAGCGGCTGCGGGCGCTGCCGGACGGCGGCGCGGACGTCCGCGTGATCGTCTCGGCCCGCCCCGGCGTGGGACCGGCGGGCGCCGACCGGACCGTCGAACTGGCCGCCGCCCCCGACGAGGAGGTGCGCCGCTCCCTCGCCGAGCAGGAGGTGCCCGAGCATCTGCGGGAGGCGATCGTCCGCGCCGCGGGCGGCAGCTGGCTGGTCGCCTCCCTGCTCGCCGACCACGTCCGCGGCGACCCGCACCTGAGCGCCGAGGAGGTGCCGCAGGGCCTCGGCGCCGTCTACGACCGGGTCCTCGACGGCGCCCTCGACGGCGGCGGGACCTGGGACGCGCCCGGTTCCCCGGTCCGGGCCGCGTTCACCGTGCTGGCCGCCGCCGGCACCGGCGCCGTCCTGCCCCGCGAACTGCTGCACGCCGCCTGCCGCGAGCTGGGAGCCGAGGAACCCGGCGACCTCCCCGCCCCGCTGCGCCGCTACGTCGTCCAGGCCCCGGCGGGGGAGGGCGGCACCGAGACCCGCCTCCTCGGCCTGTTCCACCAGTCGCTCGTCGACCACCTCACCGGAGGCGCGGACGCCACGGCGTACGCGGTCGACGTCACCGAGGGCCATCGCGCCCTGGCCGCGGCGCTGGCCCGGCTGGCCCCCGCCGACCGCTACACGCCCGCGACGGCGAACGAACCGCTCCACGACTACGCCCGGCGGGCGGAGCCGGGGCATCTGTGGCGCTCGGGAGCGCATGTGGCGGCGGTGGAGCGGCTGGCGGAGCGGCCGTCACCGGTGCCGGCGGACAATCTGGCGCAGTGGCGGTACTGGTACGAGGTGGTGCGGGAGGCGTATGGCGAGGACGATGCCCTCGCCACGACCACTCAGTACAACCTGGCGCACTACACCTTGATGACGGGCGACGTCCAAGGAGCCGTGGAGTTGTACAGCTCCTTACGGCCGCCGGAGGGCGACGACCTGCTGAGCATGACGGCGCAGGCCAACCTCGCCGCCGCTGAAGGAGCCGGGGGCGAGGCGCGCCGCGCTCTGCAGCGGTGCACCGCTCTCCTGCCGGAGATCGAGCAGGCGCTGGGACCGGAACACCGCCTCACCCTGGCGGTGCGCAGCAACATCGCGCGGTGGACCGCGCACTCCGGTGATGTGCGCACAGCACTCGAACTGGCCGAGGCCCTGCTTCCGGACCGGCTGCGCATTCTCGGCCCCGACGACCGGGAGACCCTCGTCACGCGGCATCACATCGCGCAGTGGCGGGCGGAACTGGGCGACGTGTCCGGGGCCCAGCGGCTCTTCACGGAACTGCTGGACGACCGTCTGAGGCTGCTGGGGCCCGATCACCAGGAGACGTTGCTCTCCCGCAACAGCGTCGCCGTGGCGGCATTGACGCGGGGCGACACCGCGACGGCTCACGACCTGTTGCAGGACCTGCTGGAGGATCGCCGCCGGCTGCTCGGTCCCGACCACCCGGAGGCCCTGATCACCCGCGGCAACCTCATCACCTGCATCGGCCTGCGCGGCGAAACCGAGCGCGCCCTGGAGATGAGCGTCGAGCTGGCGGCGGACTGGGAGCGCACCCGCGGGCCGGAGCATCCGTACACGCTCCGGACCTGGTGCGACATCATCCACATGATGGACAGGCTGGATCGCACCCGTGAGGCGGCTGCTCAGCTGGAGAAACTGCGGCCGGCGCTGGACCGCGTCCTGGGACCGGACCATCCGATCACCCTAATGGCGCGGCGGCTCGACGCCGGCATGACGGAACGGTTGGGACGCGTGGAGCGGGCCCTGGAACTGTACGACGCGGTGGTCAAGGACGGCTGCCGAGCTCTCGGCCGGACCCATCCGGAGACTCTTCAGGCCCGCCTGCTCCAGGCGCTGAGCACGGCACGGGCGGGCCGCCCGCAGCAGGCGCTGCGTCGCCTGATCGCGCTGCTGCCGGATGTGCTCCAAGTGCACGGACCCGACCACCGTGACACGTTCACGGTACGGCTCAGTATCGCCGGTCTCACGGCGAGGCGGGATCCGCGTCGAGGCGCCGAACTCGGCTCCGCGCTGCTCAAGGACCAGATCCGCGTCCTCGGCCTGACTCACCCGGACACCCTGACCACCGGCCGCTTCCTCAAGGCGACGGCGGCCCGGCGGAATCGCTGACCGGGGTCCGCTCCTTTCGCGCCCCGCCGTCCTCCCGCGCCAGCCGGTGCGGCCACCACACCTTCGGTCCGATGTCCATGAACAGCGCCGTCACCAGCACCGACCGCACGATGAAGGTGTCCAGCAGCACGCCGAGCGCGACCGCGAAGCCGATCTCCGCGAAGGCGACCATCGGCAGGGTGCCCAGGGCGGCGAAGGTGCCGGCCAGGACCAGGCCGGCGGAGGTGATGACCGCGCCGGTCGCCGCGAGGCCGGTGACCACACCCCGGCGGGTGCCCTGGCGGGCGGCCTCCTCGCGGATGCGGGTGGTGAGGAAGATGTTGTAGTCGATGCCGAGGGCGACCAGGAAGACGAAGACGAAGAGCGGGAAGTCCGTCGACTCGCCCGCGAAGTCGAAGACGTACCGGAAGGCGAACGCACTGATCCCCAGCGCCGCCGCGAACGACAGGATCACCGTGCCGACCAGCAGCAGCGGGGCGATCAGGGCGCGCAGCAGGACGCAGAGGATCAGCAGCACCACGACCAGCACCAGCGGGATGATCAGGATGTTGTCATGGGTGGTCGCCGCGTCCATGTCCAGCAGCGCCGCCGTCCCGCCGCCCACCTGCGCGTCGGCGTCCGGCACCGCGTGCACGGCGTCGCGGACCCGTTCGACGGTCTCCTTCGCCGCCTCGCTGTCGGCCGGGTCGGTCATGGTGGCCTCGAACAGCACCTGACCGTCGTGCACGGGCTCCGTGCCGGGCGGCACGCCCAGCGACTCCGGTACGACACCCGGGGTGCCGGCCACCGCCCGGCCCACCTGCTCGGCCTGCGCCTGGTTGCTGACGATGACGAGCGGATCGCCGCTGCCGGCCGGGAAGTAGCGGGCGGACACCTCCTGGCCGGTGATCGAGTCGGGTCTGTCGGTGAACGCGTCCGCGTTGCTCAGGCCCTCGGCGCGCAGCTGGAGCAGACCGAGCGAGCAGACGGCGAGGACCACGGCCGTCACCCCCCACACCACGCGCGGACGCTGGGCGATCCGGCGGCCGGTGCGGGCCCAGACGCCGCGCTCGGTGGGGTCCTCGCTGCCGTGGTGCGGGATCACCGGCCAGAAGATCCAGCGGCCCACGATCACCAGCAGCGCCGGGAACAGGGTCAGCATCGCCAGCAGGGCGACGGCCACGCCGATGGCGGCGACCGGACCGAGGCCGCGGGTGGAGTTCATCTCGGCGGCCAGCAGGACGAGCATGCTGAGCACGACGGTGGCGCCGGAGGCGAGCACCGCGGGGCCCGCGCGGTGCAGGGCGAGGGCCATCGCCTCGTGCCGGTCCTCGTGCCGGCGCAGCTCCTCCCGGTAGCGGGCGACGAGCAGCAGCGCGTAGTCGGTGCCCGCGCCGAAGACCAGCACGGTGAGGATGCCGGCGCTCTGGCCGTTGACGGTCAGCCCGGCGTGCTCGGCCATGAAGTAGATCAGCGCCTGCGCGGTGAACAGCGCGGCGATCACCGACAGCAGCGGCACCAGGAGGAGGGTGGGGCTGCGGTAGGTGATCAGCAGCATGACGACGACCACGCCCATGGCCGCGAGCAGCAGCGTCGAGTCGATGCCCTCGAAGGCCTCCGCGAAGTCGGCGGAGGTGCCGCCGGGTCCCGTGATGTACACGGCCAGCCCGCCGCCGCCCTCACCGACGTCCTCGCGGATCGACTCGACCGCGGGGGAGATCCGCTCCCAGCCCTGCTCGTCCATGGTGATGGGTACGAGGACCTGGGCGGCCCGCGGATCGGTCTGCCGGTCGTAGACCGGCCCTCGGGTCTCGTCACCGCGGATGCCGTGGTCGGAGAGCTGCCGGAGCTGCCCGACGTCCTCCTGGATCCGCTCCCGGTCCTGGGCCGTGAGCCCGCTCTCCCGCGCGTAGACGACCACCGCCGGGATCTGCTCGGGCCGGAAGTCCTCGGAGATCTCCAGCACCTGGGTGGACTCGGCGGAGCCGGGCAGCCAGGACGCCGCGTCGTTGTCCTGGGCGTCGGTGAGCTTCTGCGCGAACGGCGCCGTCAGGAAGAGCACCACCATCCACAGCGCCAGCACCAGCCACTTGGCACGCCGCCCGCAGACGAGATGGGCGACACCTCTTTTCCCGTTCATGCCGACCTCTGTCGATAAGGGGCGCTAAGGGACGCTAAGAGACGCGGAGAGCTGTGCGGCCGGGCACACACGGCCCGCGGAGGACCACCGACGGTATCCGTGCGGGACCGATGCGGCCAACCCCCGGAGGGCATGGCAGGCTTGGGTCATGGCCGTGCAGATCAACCCCAGCATCCTGTCCGCCGACTTCTCGCGCCTCGCCGACGAGGCGAAGGCGGTCGAAGGGGCCGACTGGCTCCACGTCGACGTCATGGACAACCATTTCGTCCCGAACCTCACGCTCGGTGTGCCGGTCGTAGAGTCCCTGGCCCGTGCGACGGACACTCCGCTGGACTGCCATCTGATGATCGAGGCCCCCGATCGCTGGGCCCCCCAGTACGTGGAAGCGGGGGCTTCCTCCGTCACCTTCCATGTCGAGGCGGCCGCCGCCCCGGTGCGGCTCGCCCGGGAGATCCGGGCCAAGGGTGCCCGGGCCTCCATGGCGCTCAAGCCCGCCACGCCCATCGAGCCGTACGAGGACCTGCTCCCCGAGCTCGACATGCTGCTCATCATGACGGTCGAGCCCGGCTTCGGCGGTCAGGCGTTCCTGGACATCATGCTCCCGAAGATTCGCCGCACCCGCGAGTTGATCAGCAAGCACGGCCTCGAGCTGTGGCTCCAGGTGGACGGCGGAGTCGCGGACTCCACCATCGAGAGGTGCGCCGAGGCCGGCGCCGACGTCTTCGTCGCGGGCTCCGCGGTCTACGGTGCCGAGAACCCGGCCGCGGCGGTCCGTGCGCTGCGGGCGAAGGCCGAGGCCGCGACCCGGCACGCGGCATGGGCGTGCGACCACTGAGCCACGGTTACGTGAACGGCGCCCATCAGGCGCCGATCAGGGCTGATCGACCGCGCCGGATCTGCAAGGATGAACGGCGAATCCAGAGTGTGAACAGCAGTGAGGAGATCGCCGTGTCGGGTATGTCGGCGGGCCGGTCAGCCATGCGGATGGGACCCGCTGAGCTGGTGCAGGCGGCGGCCATGGCCCGCCGCTTCTACCTTGAGGGCAAGTCCAAGATCCAGATCGCCGAGGAGTTCGGCGTCAGCCGCTTCAAGGTGGCCCGGGTCCTGGAGACCGCCCTCGAACGGGATCTCGTGCGCATCGAGATCCGAGTCCCGGCCGAGCTGGACGCCGAGCGCTCCGACGCGCTGCGCGCCCGCTACGGCCTCAGGCACGCCGTGGTGGTCGAGTCCCCGCCCGAGTCGGAGGAGACGCCCGACCCCGAGAACCTCGGCGAGGTGGCCGCCGACCTGCTCGGCGAGCTGGTCAACGAGGGCGATGTGCTGGGGCTGGCCTGGGGCCGGTCCACCATCCACATGGCCGCCGCCCTCGACCGGCTGCCGCCCTGCACGGTGGTGCAGCTGACGGGTGTCTACGACGCGGGGACCGCCGAGCGGGGCTCGGTGGAGGCGGTGCGGCGCGCCGCCCAGGTCTCGGGCGGCGACGCCCACCCCATCTACGCGCCGATGCTGCTGCCGGACGCGGCCACCGCGGCGGCGCTGCGCAATCAGACCGGCCTCGCCCGGGCCTTCGAGTACTTCGACAAGGTCACGGTCGCCTGCGTCTCCATCGGCTCCTGGGAGCCCGGCATCTCCACGGTGCACGACATGCTCAGCGACGAGGAACGGGCGCACTACGCCTCCCTCGGAGTCGCCGCCGAGATGTCCGCGCACCTGTTCGACGCCGAGGGGCGCCGGATCGGACGGGACCTCGGCGAGCGGTGCATCACGGTCAAGGCCGACCAGCTGCGCCGTATCCCCGAGGTGGTCGCGATCGCGGGCGGGCAGCGCAAGGCGTCCGCGATCGACGCGGTGCTCCGCTCCGGGCTGGTCACCAGCCTGGTCACGGACACCTCGGCAGCCGACTACCTGATGACGGCCGGCCCGGCCCCGAAGCCCGCACTGAACCGGTCGGACCCCGACGGGCACTGAGGCGGGCACTGGCGGAGAGCGTGAGGACGGCGAGGGCACCGGCGGAAGCCGGTGCCCTCGCCGCTCCGTCCCCGGGGCGACTGGTGATACGGCCAGATCCACCCATGACCATGACCATGACCAATCGTTCAGGGCGGTGCGGAGATGGCGGAAGTGGCGGTCACGCTGGACCTCGGCGGGGTCACCGGCAAGGCGGAGCTGATGGACCGCTGCGCCCGGGCCCTGCGGCTGCCCGACTGGTTCGGCCGCAACTGGGACGCGCTCGCGGACAGCCTCGGCGACCACACCCTGTGGCCGGACGGCGCCGTCGAGCGGGGCCTGCTGATCGTCGTACGCAACTGGCAGGGGTACGCGAAGGCGCGGCCGGACGAGTGGGAGATCGCCCAGGAGGTGTTCGGCGAGGCGGTGGACCACACTCCGGCGCTCGCCGTGCAGCTCGCTCTCGGAGGATCCTCCTAACGCTCGCCGGCCAGCCTGGACGAACCGCCCGTACACCGGTGACCGGGCCTCATGGGAGAATGAAGTACGTGCTCTTTCCCCCTGGCTGACCTGTCCGGGGGCCACCTCTGATCGACTGGGATGTGCAGCACGTGCGTTTCCTCAACGACCTCCAGCCCTCGTACGACCTCACGTACGACGACGTCTTCATGGTGCCGAGCCGCAGCGCGGTGGGCTCCCGGCAGGGCGTGGACCTCAGCTCCCCGGACGGCACGGGCACCACGATCCCGCTCGTCGTCGCCAACATGACCGCCATCGCCGGCCGCCGCATGGCCGAGACGATGGCCCGGCGCGGCGGCCTCGTGGTCATCCCGCAGGACATCCCGATCGAGGTCGTCACCGAGGTCGTCTCCTGGGTCAAGAGCCGCCACCTGGTGCTCGACACCCCGATCGTGCTGGCCCCCCACCAGACCGTCGCCGACGCGCTGTCCCTGCTGCCCAAGCGCGCGCACAACGCCGGTGTCGTCGTCGACGAGGACCAGCGGCCCATCGGTGTCGTCACCGACCGCGACCTGACCGGCGTCGACCGCTTCACGCAGCTCGAAGAGGTCATGTCCAAGGACCTGCTGCTGCTCGACGCGGACATGGACCCGCGCGAGGCGTTCAACACCCTGGACCACCACAACCGCCGTTACGCCCCCGCGGTCGACGGTGACGGCCGCCTCGCCGGCATCCTCACCCGCAAGGGCGCGCTGCGCGCGACCCTCTACACCCCGGCCGTCGACGCCAAGGGCAGGCTGCGGATCGCCGCCGCCGTCGGCATCAACGGCGATGTGGCCGGCAAGGCCAAGCAGCTGCTGGACGCGGGCGTGGACACGCTGGTCATCGACACCGCGCACGGCCACCAGGAGTCGATGATCAGCGCGATCAAGGTGGTGCGGGCGCTCGACCCGCAGGTGCCGATCGTCGCGGGCAACATCGTCTCCGCCGAGGGCGTCAAGGACCTGATCGACGCGGGCGCCGACATCATCAAGGTCGGTGTCGGCCCCGGTGCCATGTGCACCACGCGGATGATGACCGGCGTCGGCCGGCCGCAGTTCTCCGCCGTCCTGGAGTGCGCCGCCGAGGCGAAGAAGTACGGCAAGCACGTCTGGGCCGACGGCGGTGTCCGCCACCCGCGCGACGTGGCGATGGCCCTCGCCGCCGGCGCCTCGAACGTGATGGTCGGCTCCTGGTTCGCGGGCACCTACGAGTCCCCGGGCGACCTCCAGCACGACGCCGACGGCCGCGCCTACAAGGAGTCCTTCGGCATGGCCTCCGCGCGTGCCGTGCGCAACCGCACCTCGGAGGAGTCGGCGTACGACCGCGCCCGCAAGGCGCTGTTCGAGGAGGGCATCTCCACCTCCCGGATGTTCCTCGACCCGGCCCGTCCGGGCGTGGAGGACCTGATCGACTCGATCATCGCGGGCGTCCGCTCGTCCTGCACCTACGCCGGTGCCGCCTCCCTGGAGGAGTTCGCCGAGAAGGCGATCGTCGGCATCCAGAGCGCCGCCGGCTACGCCGAGGGCAAGGCCCTGCACGCCAGCTGGAGCTGATCCGCCGCGCTCGCCGGCCGGTTCGCCGGCCCGGTTCACGCAAGGCCCCCGGAGAGATCCGGGGGCCTTTCGCGTGCCCGGCGCGTGCCCGGAGCCCCACCTCGAAAAGCCCCGCCGCGCACCGGAACGCAACACTCGACAGCCCTCACGCAACGAACCCCCGTCCGGCCCCCGCAGACGCAATGATCTTGCGGAGATGCGCAAGGTTGCTGCATTACGGCCGCAACGCCCCGCCCATAGAGTGCTGCGCTGTACGTGGCGTGGCGGGGACCCCGCTCGGTGGGTTCCGGCTGTCGCCGGGGTGCCGTCGGTCCCCGCCGCCCTGACCGGCAGCGACAAGGAGCCAGCAGCGTGCTCGACCAAGGCGCACCCCCGCAGAACCGCCCCCAGCCACCCCTCGGCGTCGTCGCGCGCCTGATGCGCCGCAAGCCGGTGGAACACCTGGTCGCGGAGGGCGGCCAGGGTGAGGGAGGCTCGCTGCGACGCTCCCTCGGGCTGTGGCAGCTGACCATGATCAGCATCGGTGCCACCCTCGGCACCGGCATCTTCGTCGTGCTCGGCGACGCCGTCCCCGAGGCCGGTCCCGCGGTCACCCTGGCGTTCGTCATCGCCGGTCTCACCGCCCTCTTCTCGGCCCTTTCCTACGCCGAGCTGGCGGGCAGCATCCCGGTCGCCGGCTCCTCGTACTCGTATGCGTACGCAACCATGGGTGAGCTGGTCGCCTGGGTCTGCGGCTGGTGTCTGGTGCTGGAGTACGGCGTCTCGGTGGCCGCGGTCGCGGTCGGCTGGGGCGAGTACCTCAACGAACTGCTCGACGGCACCATCGGCGTCACCATCCCGTCCGCGCTGTCCTCCGCGCCCGGCGAGGGCGGCATCATCAACCTGCCGGCGCTGATCGTCGTCCTGCTCGCGATGGTGTTCCTGCTGGGCGGCGTGCGGGAGTCCGCGCGCGCCAACACGATCATGGTCGCCGTCAAGATCGCCGCGCTGGTGCTGTTCTGCGCGGTCGGCTTCATGGGCTTCAAGTCCGGCAACTACGCCGACTTCATGCCGCTCGGCATGGCGGGCGTGAGCGCCGCCGGTGCCACCCTCTTCTTCTCCTACATCGGCTTCGACGCCGCCTCCACCGCCGGTGAGGAGGCCAAGGACCCGAAGAAGGACCTGCCGCGCGCGATCATGCTCTCGCTGATCATCGTCACCGCGCTCTACGTGCTGGTCGCGGGTGTCGCCGTCGGCGCCTGGAACTGGACCAAGTTCGAGGGCTCCGAGGCCTCCCTCGCCGCGATCATGAACGACGTCAGCGGCCAGACGTTCTGGGGCACCCTGCTCGCCCTCGGCGCCGTCATCTCCATCGCGAGCGTGGTCCTCACCGTGCTCTACGGCCAGACCCGCATCCTGTTCGCGATGTCCCGCGACGGCCTGGTCCCCAAGGCGCTCGGCAAGGTCGACCGGAAGACCGGCGCCCCGCGCCTCAACACGGTGATCGTCTCCCTGTTCTGCGGTGTGCTCGCCGCCCTCATCCCGCTGGGCAAGCTCGTCGACGCCACCAGCATCGGCACCCTGTTCGCCTTCGCGCTGGTCAACATCGCGGTGATCGTGCTGCGCTACAAGCGCCCGGAGCTGGAGCGCACCTTCAAGGTCCCGTTCGGCCCGGTGCTGCCCGTCCTGGGCTTCCTCTTCTGCGCCTACAACATGTTCAGCCTCGACACCGTGACCTGGGTGGTCTTCGGGTTCTGGATGGCCGCCGGTCTCGTGTTCTACTTCCTCTACGGCTACCGCCGCTCCCGACTCGCAACACCTGAGAAGTGATCACCCCACAGTGCTGAACGATCTCGACGAACGCATCGTGCACGCCCTCGCCGAGGACGCCCGCCGCTCCTACGCGGACATCGGCCAACTCGTCGGCCTGTCCGCGCCCGCCGTGAAACGGCGCGTGGACCGGCTGCGCGCCACCGGAGCCATCACCGGATTCACCGTCCGCGTGGACCCGGCGGCGCTGGGCTGGGAGACCGAGGGGTTCGTCGAGATCCACTGCCGCCGCAACACCTCGCCGGAGACCATCCAGCGGGGCCTGGAGCGGTACCAGGAGGTCGTGGCCGCGTCCACCGTCACCGGGGACGCGGACGCGATCGCCCAGGTCTTCGCCTCCGACATGCGGCACTTCGAGCGGGTCCTGGAGCGGATCGCGGGGGAGCCGTTCGTGGAGCGCACCAAGTCGGTGCTGGTGCTCTCGCCCCTGCTGCGCCGCTTCTCCTCCGGCTCGCCGACCTGACCCGACCTGACTCGGCCTGACCCGGCCTGACTCGACGTAAGGGGTCCGCGTCCGTTCGGGCGGCTCCGGTTCGTCCCGGCCGGTCTCACCGGCCGGTCTCGTCGACCGGTCTCGTCGACCGGTCTCACTCCGCGCGCTTGCGGACCGACGCCAGCAGACGCCGTACCGCCAGCGCGTGGCCGCGCGTTCCGATCACCAGCAGCCGGTACACCCGGCCTGCCGGACCCGGGAACTCCGCCCACGTCTCGGCGCGCAGCCGGGTCCGCCCCGCACCGGCCTCCTCCAGCCGGAAGACCAGGGCGTACGTCGAGAAGCGGTGGCTTCCGGCCAGCGCGAGCTCCCGCGCGGGGACCGCGCCGACCACATGGAACCCGGGTGTCGCCGAGCCCTTCGCCGGTGGCCGCGGCCCGGCGGCGGCGCGGTCGGCGCAGCCCAGCAGACGCGCCACGGCACCGGTCCGCCCGGACGCGAAGGAGCGCTCGACGGCCTCGGCGACCGCCTGCCACACGGCGTCCGGCGCCGCGGCGACGACCGAGGTGTGCGCGTCGACGAACGGCAGGGCGGGGCGGTACGCGGCATCCATGGAGGACCCCTTCGGCAGACGGTTCGGCTTCTGTCCCGAAGTCTGACGCGCCGCAAGGCCCCACGGCCTCCTCCTCACGGAGGGACCTCACGGAGGGACCTCACGGACGGAACCCCAGGCGCGGAAAGACCCTGCGCGAGTGAGCCCGGCCCGCCTACCATCGGTGCCATGACCTGGCGACATTGATCCACCCGCCGTGCCTCCCGAGGGCCGCCTCGGACGCCGTACCCCCGGCATCCGATCCGTCCCTGCGGGAAGGCCTCATGACACTTTCACCGGCACACGCGCCCGCCGCCGGCGTCCGCCGCCTCACGGCCACGCTGTACGGCTACGCGTTCCTCGACGACTTCGTCCTGCTCTACCCGGTGTACGCGCTGCTGTTCGCCGACACCGGTCTGTCGCTCTGGCAGATCTCCTCCCTGTTCGCGCTCTGGTCGCTCACCGGTGTCCTGCTGGAGGTGCCGTCCGGCGCCTGGGCGGACGCCTTCTCGCGTCGGCTGCTGCTGTGGCTCGGCCCGCTGCTCACCGCCGCCGGCTTCGCCCTGTGGACGCTGTTCCCCTCGTACGCGGCCTTCGCGGCCGGCTTCGTGCTGTGGGGTGCCGGCGGAGCGCTGGGCTCCGGTGCGCTGGAGGCGCTGGTGTACGAGGAGCTGGACCGGCTCGGCGCCGCCGACCGGTACGCGCGCGTGCTGGGCCGGGCGCACGCGGCCCGTCTGCTGGCCACGGTCAGCGCGGTGGGCGTCGCCGGGCCCGTCTTCGCGGAGGGCGGTTACGCGGTGGTCGGCGCGGCCAGCGTGCTGGCGGCCCTGCTGACCGCGGCGACGGCGACCCGGTTCCCCGAGCACCGGAAGCCGGCGAGCGCGGGCGACGGCTGGGTCACGACCCTGCGGTCCGGACTCGCCGCCGCTCGCGGCGACCGTTCGCTGCGGGGCGCGCTGCTGCTGGTGCCCGCCGTGGGCGCGGTGTGGGGCGCGCTCGACGAGTACACGCCGCTGCTGGTGCGGGAGACCGGGGTGCCGGACGGGCTGGTGCCGTACCTGATCATGCTGATCTGGGCCGGAGCCACCGCCGGGAGCCTGCTCGCCGGTCGGGCCGCGGGCCTCGGTGCGAAGGGACTCGCGGGAGTGCTCGCGGGCGCGGCGCTCGCCCTGGCCGTCGGCGCCGGCGCCGGCACTGCGGTGGGCCTCGGCCTGGTGGCCCTCGCCTTCGGCGGCTTCCAGCTGGCCACGATCCTCGCCGACGTCCGCCTCCAGCACCGTGTCGAGGACGGCGAGCGGGCCACGCTCACCTCCCTGGCGGGCCTCGGCACCGAACTGGCCACGATCACCGTGTACGGCGGCTACGCGGCCCTCGGCGACACCGCCGCCCACGGCACCGTCTTCACCCTGTTCGCGCTGCCGTACCTGGTGACGGCCCTACTGCTGACGAGGACGGGCCCCCGGTCGGGGCCGGGCCCGGCCCGAGGGTGAGGCCATCGCGCCGGAGCGGCACGTTCACCCGGGGCTGGACTGCTCTGCGGTCGCCCCCCGCAGGCCGCAGGCGATGCTCGCGCCGGAGCCGACAGAAGTTTCTCCCGGCAGCTGATGCGGCCAGCCGCCGAGCCCGCACCGCGCGGCACCCTGGACGACCTCGTCCTCCCTCCGCCCGGCGCTGCCGCCTTCCTGGGGTGCGGGCACCCGGGAGGGCCGGGGCCGGAGATCCGGACTGCGCAACGATTCGCCGCGGTCCCCCCGGCCTCCCCTTTCCGGGGGTGAGTCGCCCGGCCACCGCTGCGCGATGATGCGCGGCAACGCCCCCGGCCGCCCTTTTCCGCAGGTGAGGGAGCCGGCCGCCCGCCCCGCGCCCGGCGCGTCGCCTCCTTCGCCGGCCGCCGGGGTCCGGTCGCCCCCGGGCGCCGCCCGAAGAGGGCCGGACCGGTCGTCCGAGCCGCGCAACGAATCGTCGCGACCGCCCCGGCCCACGCAACGAACCGCTCACCCGCGCGCAACGGCTCCTTCTTGTCCGGCCAGGTCGGCCGACCGTACGGTCTACGTGGCCCCCCGACCCCCTTCCCGCCCGGTGAGGAACCAGCATGCGCATCGCCCTGCTCCAGAGCTCCGGCCGCCCCGGCTCCACCGTCGAGAACCTCAAGGTCCTCGACGACGCCGCGGGCCGGGCCGCCGCCGCGGGTGCCGGGCTGCTGGCCGCGCCGGAGATGTTCCTGACCGGGTACGCGATCGGCGACGACATCGCGCGCCTCGCCGAGCCCGCCGACGGCGACTGCGCGGACGCGATCGCGGACATCGCCGGCCGGCACGGGCTCGCGATCGCCTACGGCTACCCCGAGCGCTCCGGCGAGACCGTCTTCAACTCGGCCCAGCTGATCTCCGCCGAGGGCACCCGTCTCGCGAACTACCGCAAGACCCACCTCTTCGGCTGCTTCGAGCGCGACCACTTCACCCCGGGCGACCAGCCGGTCGTACAGGCCGAGATCGACGGCGTCCGCGTCGGCATCATGATCTGCTACGACGTCGAGTTCCCGGAGAACGTCCGCGCCCACGCCCTGGCGGGCACCGACCTGCTGCTGGTGCCGACGGCCCAGATGCACCCGTTCCAGTTCGTCCCCGAGCACCTGGTCCCGGTGCGCGCCTTCGAGAACCAGATGTACGTCGCGTACGTCAACCGGGTCGGCACGGAAGGGGAGTTCGAGTTCGTCGGGCTCTCCACGCTGGCCGGTCCCGACGGCGTCGCCCGCACCCGGGCCGGCCGCGCCGAGGAACTGGTCGTCGCCGACGTCGACCCCGTCCTCCTGGCCGCCGCCCGCGAGGCGAACCCGTATCTGACGGACCGGCGTCCCGGCCTCTACGGGTCCCTCGTCTGAACCCCCACCGCCTTCCCCCCGTTCTTTTCGCGCAAGGAGTCCGTACCCCATGACGTCCACGGTGCCCAACGCCGTCGAGCACGCCGACGAGCAGCAGCCGCCGATCACCATGTTCGGCCCGGACTTCCCGTACGCGTACGACGACTTCCTCGCCCACCCGGCCGGCCTCGGCCAGATACCCGCGACCGAGCACGGCGCCGAGGTCGCGGTCATCGGCGGCGGCCTGTCCGGCATCGTGGCCGCCTACGAGCTGATGAAGATGGGCCTCAAGCCCGTCGTCTACGAGGCCGACCAGATCGGCGGCCGGCTGCGCACCGTCGGCTTCGACGGCTGCGACCCGGCGCTGACCGCCGAGATGGGCGCGATGCGCTTCCCGCCGTCCTCCACCGCCCTCCAGCACTACATCGACCTGGTCGGCCTCGAGACCCGGCCCTTCCCCAACCCGCTCGCGGAGACCACCCCCTCCACGGTCGTCGACCTCAAGGGCGAGACGCACTACGCCGAGACCATCGAGGACCTGCCGCAGGTCTACCGCGATGTGGCCGAGGCGTGGAACAAGTGCCTGGAGGAAGGCGCCGACTTCTCCGACATGAACCGCGCGATGCGCGAGCGGGACGTGCCGCGCATCCGTGAGATCTGGGCGAAGCTCGTCGAGAAGCTGGACAACCAGACCTTCTACGGCTTCCTCTGCGACTCCGAGGCCTTCAAGTCGTTCCGGCACCGCGAGATCTTCGGCCAGGTCGGCTTCGGCACCGGCGGCTGGGACACCGACTTCCCGAACTCCATCCTGGAGATCCTCCGCGTCGTCTACACCGAGGCGGACGACCACCACCGCGGCATCGTCGGCGGCTCCCAGCAACTGCCGCTGCGCCTGTGGGAGCGGGAGCCGGAGAAGATCGTGCACTGGCCGTACGGCACCTCGCTGGCGTCGCTGCACGAGAACGGCGAGCCCCGCCCGGCCGTGACCCGGCTGAACCGCACCGCCGGCAACCGGATCACGGTGACCGACGCCAACGGCGACATCCGCACCTACCGGGCGGCGATCTTCACCGCCCAGTCCTGGATGCTGCTGTCCAAGATCGCCTGCGACGACTCGCTCTTCCCGATCGACCACTGGACCGCCATCGAGCGCACCCACTACATGGAGAGCTCCAAGCTCTTCGTGCCGGTGGACCGGCCGTTCTGGCTGGACAAGGACGAGGAGACCGGGCGGGACGTCATGTCGATGACGCTCACCGACCGTATGACCCGCGGTACGTACCTCCTCGACGACGGACCCGACAAGCCCGCCGTCATCTGCCTGTCCTACACCTGGTGCGACGACAGCCTGAAGTGGCTGCCGCTGTCCGCGAACGAGCGGATGGAGGTCATGCTGAAGTCGCTCGGCGAGATCTATCCCAAGGTCGACATCCGCAAGCACATCATCGGCAACCCGGTGACGGTCTCCTGGGAGAACGAGCCCTACTTCATGGGCGCGTTCAAGGCCAACCTGCCCGGCCACTACCGCTACCAGCGCCGCCTGTTCACGCACTTCATGCAGGACCGGCTGCCCGAGGACAAGCGCGGCGTCTTCCTCGCCGGCGACGACATCTCCTGGACGGCCGGCTGGGCCGAGGGCGCCGTCCAGACCGCGCTGAACGCGGTCTGGGGCGTCATGCACCACTTCGGCGGGGAGACCGACGCGGCCAACCCCGGCCCCGGCGACGTCTACGACGAGATCGCCCCGGTCGAGCTGCCCGAGGACTGACCCGAAGGGACCGGCCTCCGAGGCCCCAGCCCCCCCGGAGGTCGAGGTCTAGGGTCCAGCGCCCTGGAGGTCGAGGTCTGGGGCCGAGCTCCCGGAGGCCGAGCCCCAGGGCGGAGCCTCGGGAGACCGACTTCGGGGGGCCGAGCCCCAGGGCGGAGCCTCCGGGAGACCGACTCCGGGGGGCCGAGCCCCAGAGGCCGATTCTGAGTACTGAGTTCTCGGCTCCAGGGCTCCGGCTCTCAGCCCCGGGATTCCCGGCTATGGATCCAGCTGCCGGCTCTGGCTCCCAGTCTCCGGTCCGGACTCCGGCTCCCGGCTTCGGGCCCCGGCTATGGCTCCAGCTCCCGCTCCGGGTCCCGGACTCCAGCTCCCGGCTCCGGGTCCCGGACTCCAGCTCCGGCTGCCGGCCCCGGACTCCAGCTCCCAGCTCCGGCTCTCAGCCCCGGACTCCAGCTCCCGGCTCCCGGCCCCGGACTCAAGCTCCGGCCTCCGACTCCAGCTCCCAGCCTCCGGTCTCCGGCCCTCGGCTACGCCTCCAGCTCCCGCCCCCGGAAGCCTCAGACGCCGGCCGCGCGGGTCTTCGCGTAGACCTGCTCGGCCACGTCGATCAGCTCCCGGGCGTCGCGCGGGGCTCCCAGGAAGTCGATCATGATCTCCTCCAGGCCCAGCTCCGCGTAAGGCACCAGGTCGGCGACGATCTGGTCGACGCTGCCCTGGAAGGGCTGCCGGTCGGAGCCCTCGTGGGTCTGCCGGGTGTAGTGCGCGTTGACTCGCAGCACCGTCCGCAGCGGCGTGGTCCGGCCGCGCTCGGCCGCCAGCTCCTGGAGGCCGCGCCACTGCTCCGCCAGCGCGTCGACGCCCATGGCCACCGGCAGCCAGCCGTCGGCGTGGTCCACCAGGCGGCGCCGCGCCCGCGCACCGGACGCGGCCAGCAGCAGGGGGATGGGCCGGGCGGGCTTGGGGCCGACCACGGCGGGGGCGATCTTGGTGAACTCGCCGTCGTAGGCGACGGGGTCCGGGCCCCACACCGCCCGGCACACCTCGATCAGCTCGTCCAGGGCCCGGCCGCGCTCCTCGAACGGACGGACTCCGGCGGCCGCGTACTCGTCGACCGACCAGCCGGTGCCGAATCCGGCGATCACCCGGCCGCCGCTGGCCGCGTCCAGGGTGGCGAGCGTCTTGGCGAGCTGGAACGGCACGTGCAGCGGGGCCACCAGCACGCTGGTGCCGAGCCTTACCCGCTCGGTGGCCGCCGCGGCGAGGGTCAGGGTGACCAGCGGGTCGGCGACATGCCGGTAGAAGTCGGGCCAGGGCAGGCCCGGGACGCCGTACAGGCCCTGGGTGGCGGGCTCGGGGAATAACGCGCGTTCGAAGACCCAGAGGCTCTCGTAGCCGATGGCCTCTGCCGCGCGCGCCACCTCGGGGACGTCGCGGCCGAGGTCGTACTGGCGTGACTGGGGGAGTCCGAGACCGAGTCGGATCGTCATGGGGGGTGTGCTCCTTTGCGTGAGCGACGCTGAATTGATCATTCAACTTACAACGATTCAGCGTGAGTTGACTGGTGAGCGTGAAGCGCCTGGCTTAATCAGTCCGGTAGCGGGGTGAGCATCATGCGCCCCGCGAATCCCACGGCCGCGTCCAGGCGTTCGATGAACTCCGCGGTCAGCTCGGGCAGTTCGCGCATCGCCCAGAGCGCCCGCGCGGCCGCCCAGGTGGCGTCCCGGGCCCGCTCCAGGCTCCAGGCGCCGAGCAGATGGGTGAGCGGGTCGGCGATCTGGAGCAGATCGGGACCCGGCATCAGATCCTCGCGGACCCGCTCCTCCAGCGTCACGAGGAGATCTCCCACGCGATCGAACTCGTCCTCCAGATCGGCCGGTTCGCATCCCAACGTACGACAGGCGTCCACCACGGCGAGCGCCAGGTCGTGTCCGATGTGCGCGTTGATGCCCGCCAGCGCGAACTGCAGCGGACGTACGCCGGGATGGCGGCGGAACTGGAACAGCGGCCGCCAGCAGGCCGGCGGACGGCGCTCCTCGAAGGCCGCGTCGACGGCCGCGAGGTACCGCTCCGCGAACCGCACGTCCAGCGTGATCGCGGCCCGCCGGTCCGGGAACCGGCCCGCCTGGATGCGCTGGTCGACCGCCTCGGTGACGGCGAGGTAGACGCGGTTGAAGACCGCGACCCCGTCCCGTGGGGGAAGGGACGCGTCGAGGGCGCGCATCCGGGAGACGACCGCGTCGACGGGAGTGGTGAAGTGTTCCAACTGCGCCATGGGGGCAGCGTCCCAGCCTTAGGCTTGCGAACGTGCCGGCTGGCCCGACGCTTCCCCACAACGGGGGAACGGGCGCGTCGCACGGAAGAGTGAGCCGTGGGGGAGACGGCGACACGAGGGGGGAACAGTACGTGCCAGGCTTACGTGCCCGGCGCCTGGCCGAGCGCAGGGCCGCGCGCAGGCGTGCCGCACGGCGCAACGCGATGGTGGCGGCGGCCTCGGTCGTCGTCGCGGTCGGGACGGTGACCGGCATGATGTCCGCGCTCGACGGCCGGCCCGGCGTCGACGAGGCCCGCACCGCCGAGGCCGGCAGGTCGCCGCGGCTGGAGCGGCTGCCCGTGGAGCCGCCCGCGTCCCCGGCGTCCGCCGAGCCCTCCGCGACCGGCTCGCCCTCGCCCTCCCCGTCGTCCTCGCCCAGTCCGTCGCAGCGGCCGCGGGCGTCCGCGACGCCGTCGCCCGGCCGGACCGCGAGCGAGCGGCGGACCGTCCCCGTCTCCGCCCGCCTCTACCGCCACCCCGACTCCCAGGTGCTGGACTGGGTGCGCGGCAACGCCGACGACCCGCGCCAGGACGTCATCCAGGAGCGCATCGCCGACCAGCCCGCCGCGGTCTGGTTCGCCGACTTCACGCCCTCGACGATCACCTTGCGGGTCAAGGCCGTCACCGCGGGCGCCGCCGCGCAGGGCCGGGTCCCCGTCGTGGTGCCGTACGCGATCCCGGACCGCGACTGCGGCGGCCACTCGCAGGGCGGGGCGCCCGACCTCGGCGCCTACGACGCCTGGATCGACCGGTTCGCGGCCGGGCTCGGCTCCGGCGAGGTGATCATCGTGCTGGAGCCCGACTCGATCGCCCAGTCCGGCTGCCTCTCCGCCGCCGACCGCGCCGACCGCTTCGCCTCGCTGGCCCGTGCCGGCCGGGTGCTGAAGGCCGCCGACCCGAAGGCCCGCGTCTACTACGACGCGGGCCACTCCGGCTGGCATCCCGCCGAACGGCAGGCCGAACTGCTGCGGCAGGCGGGCGCCGCCTCGGCCGCCTCCTCCGACGGCGTCTTCAGCAACGTCTCCAACTTCCACCGCACCGCCGACGAGATCGCCTACGACCGGCAGGTGCTGGACGCCCTCGGCGGTCCGGCCGGCCTCGGCGCGGTGATCGACACCAGCCGCAACGGCAACGGCGCCCCGCCCGACGGCCAGTGGTGCGACCCGGCGGGCCGGGGGCTCGGCCGCGCCCCGACGCTGACCACCGGCGAGGAGCGGATCGACGCCTACCTGTGGGTGAAGCTGCCGGGGGAGTCGGACGGCTGCAAGGGGGCGCCGGGCACCTTCACCCCGTCGTACGCCTACGACTTGGCGCGCGGGGCTTCCTCGTCGTAGCTGGACGTGCCCTCGTCGAGCAGGGGCTCCTGCGTCTTGAGGTGGGCGGGGGCGAAGGCGCGCAGCGCGTGGTAGCCGGTGATGACGACCAGCGTGCCCAGGGCGATCCCGCTGAGCGAGAAGTTGTCGGTGATCTCCAGGGAGACGTTGCCGACGCCGATGATGATGCCCGCGGCGGCCGGCACCAGGTTCAGCGGGTTGCGCAGGTCGACCCCGGCGTTGATCCAGATCTGCGCGCCGAGCAGGCCGATCATGCCGTACAGGATGACGGTGATGCCGCCGAGCACCCCGCCGGGGACGGCGGCCACGACGGCGCCGAACTTGGGGCAGAGGCCGAACAGCAGCGCGAAGGCGGCGGCGGCCCAGTAGGCGGCCGTGGAGTAGACGCGGGTCGCGGCCATCACGCCGATGTTCTCGGAGTACGTGGTGGTGGGCGGACCGCCGACCGCGGTGGAGAGCACGGACCCGACGCCGTCGGCGGAGATCGCGGTGCCGAGCTTGTCGTCCAGCCGGTCGCCGGTCATCTCGCCGACCGCCTTGACGTGCCCGGCGTTCTCCGCGACCAGCGCGATCACGACCGGCAGCGCGACCAGGATCGCCGACCACTCGAAGGACGGGGCGTGGAAGGAGGGCAGACCGATCCATTCGGCCCGGCCGACGGCGGAGAAGTCCAGGCGCCAGTGGTCGACGACCTTGCCGCTGCCGTCCACCGAGTGGATCCGGCCGAAGACCCGGTCGAAGACCCAGGAGATGCCGTAGCCGAGGACGAGTCCGAGGAAGATCGCGATCCGGGACCAGAAACCGCGCAGGCACACTACGGCCAGACCGGTGAACAGCATCACCAGCAGGGCCGTCCACTGGTCCTGCGGCCAGTAGGTGGAGGCGGTCACCGGGGCCAGGTTGAAGCCGATCAGCATCACGACCGCGCCGGTGACGATCGGCGGCATGGCCGCGTGGATGATCCGCGCCCCGAACCGCTGCACGGCGAGGCCGACTAGGAACAGCGCGACGCCGACGACGAGGACCGCGCCGGTCACGGTGGCGCTGGTGCCGCCCTGTGCGCGGATGACCGCGGCGACGCCCACGAACGACAGCGAGCAGCCGAGGTAGCTGGGCACCCGGCCGCGGGTGGCCAGCAGGAACACGATGGTCGCGACACCCGACATCATGATCGCGAGGTTCGGGTCCAGTCCCATGAGGACCGGCGCCACGAACGACGCGCCGAACATGGCCACCACGTGCTGGGCGCCGAGGCCCGCGGTACGGGGCCAGGAGAGCCGTTCGTCGGGACGGACGACGGCTCCGGGGGCCGGAGAGCGTCCGTCGCCGTGAATTCTCCAGCGGACGCCGAGATCCATGAGGTGTCGCTTTCGTCGTGCGGGCAGCTGTGTCCGGACCATTGTCAGGGGTGGACGGGGGTGCCTCGCACATCTGAGCGGCCGCTGCGGGTGAGCTGAAAGCGGGCGCTTAGGATGATCGCGCCCCGGCACCTCGTGTACGGAGCACCTATTCCGTACGTCCCAGGAGCACCACCCATGACCACCGCCGAAGCCCCCGCCACCCGCACCCTGTCGTACGGCCGGCTCATCCCCGTCACCGTCCACTTCGACGACCTCGACGCGCTCGGACTGCTGCACAACGCGCGCTACCCGGTGCTGGTCGAGCGGGCCTGGACCGAACTGTGGCAGGAGCACGGCTTCGGCTTCTCCGGCGACTGGGCCGCCGCCGGGGACGCCTGCAACGCCGTCAAGGAACTGCGGATCAGCTACGAGGCGCCGGTGACCCGGCCCGGCGGCTACGCCGTCCACCTCTGGCTCGACCGGCTCGGCACCACCGGGCTGACCTACGGCTTCCGGTTCTGCTCGGCCGACGGGGCGGTGACCTACGCCCACGGCAGCCGGGTGCTGGTCCGGCTGGACGCCGAGACGCTGCGCCCGGCGCCGTGGACCGAGCTGTTCAGGGCCGTGGGCCGGGAACTGCTGCGTCCGGCCGGCTGACCTTCGGGCGGTCGCGGTCCCCGGCCCGCAGCACTCCCGCGAAGGCGGTGAGCCCGCAGGCCAGCACCGTGACCAGGCCGAACGACACCACCAGACTGGTCGCCTGGGCCAGACCGCCGATCGCGCTCGGGGCGATCAGTCCCGAGGTGTACGTGATGGTCGCGACGCCCGCGATCGCCTGGCTGGGGTTCGGGCCGCTGCGGCCCGCCGCCGCGAAGCAGAGCGGGACGACCACCGCGATGCCCAGCCCCATCAGGGCGAACCCGGTCATCGCCACCGCCGGATGGCCGCCGAGCACGATCAGCAGTCCGCCGAGCACGGCCAGCACCCCGCCGGAACGCACCGTGCGCACCGCGCCGTAACGGTCCACCACCTTGTCCCCGGCGATCCGGGCGACCGCCATGGTGAAGGTGAAGCCGGTGGTGCTGGCCGCCGCCAGACCGGCGGAGGTGCCCAGCTCGTCCTGGAGGTACACCGCCGACCAGTCGAGGCTCGCGCCCTCCGCGAACACCGCGCAGAACCCGATCGCGCCGATCAGCAGGGCCGAGCGGGGCGGCAGCGCGAACCGGGGCGGCGGCTCCTCGTCCTCGGCGGGCTGGAGGTCCAGCACCCAGGAGCAGGCCACCAGCCCCGCCGCCGTCAGCACGGCGGCCGCCAGCGTGTGGTGCAGCCGGGCGTCCGTGCCGAGGTGGGCGGCGAGGGTGCCGGCCGCCGAGCCGAGCAGCGCGCCCGCGCTCCACATGCCGTGCAGACCGGACATGATCGACCGGCCGAGGCGGTTCTCCACCTCCACGCCGAGGGCGTTCATCGCCACGTCCGACATGCCCGCGGTCGCGCCGAAGGCGAACAGGGCCAGGCAGAGCGTGACGAGGTTGGGGGCGAGGGCGGGCAGGGTCAGCGACAGCGTCCACAGGGCCAGCAGTCCGCGCAGGGCGGTCCGGGCGCCGAAGCGGTGGCCGAACCAGCCCGCCAGCGGCATCGCCACGGACGCGCCGAGCGCGGGGAAGGCGAGGGCGAGGCCCAACTGGCCCGCGCTGACCCCGGCATGGTCCTGGATCCACGGCACCCGGGTGGCGAAGGAGCCGGTGACCGCGCCGTGCACGGTGAACACGGCGGCCACGGCGTACCGGGCCTGTCGTACGACGCGTTGTTCGTAGACCACTTCGCTCATTCCTCGGCCCCTCCCGGTGATGGTGGCATTCCTGCCGTGCTGCCGCCGTAAACTATCAGGAACCCTGCCTGATAGATAGGGACTATTCGAGGCCGCCCGCCTGCGCGGGCCCGCCCGTCTGGGAGGATCCCGGCATGCCCGCATCCCCGAGCACCGCCCGAGCCATCAACGACCGGCTCGCCCTGCGCCTTCTCCAGGAGGAAGGCCCGCTGACGGCCGGGCAGTTGAAGCAGCTCACCGGGCTGTCCCGGCCGACCGTCGCCGACCTCGTCGAACGCCTCACGGCCGCCGGACTCGTCGACGTCGTCGGAGAAGCGGGAGAGCAGCGGCGCGGGCCCAACGCCAAGCTGTACGGCATCGTCGCCGACCGGGCCCACCTCGCGGCGCTCGACGTGCGCACCGAAGGCGTCTCCCTCGTCGTCTCCGACCTGCTCGGACGGGTGCTCGCCGAGGCGTCGGTGCCGATCGGGGACGACACCGGGACCGGGCCCGCCGTCGAGCAGGCCGTCACCCTCGTCGAACGGGGTGCGAAGGAGGCCGGCACCGACCGGCTGCACACCGTCGGCATCGGCGCGCCCGGCCTCATCGACCCCGCCACCGGCGACCTGCGCGACTCCACCGGCCTGCCCGCCTGGCACCGCCGCCTGGTCGCGGCCCTCCAGGAACGGCTACCCGAGGCCCGCGTCATCGTCGAGAACGAGACCAACCTCGCGGCCCTGGCCGAACAGCGCGACGGCGCCGCCCGCGACCGGGACACCTTCGTCCTGCTCTGGCTCGGCCACGGCACCGGGGCCGCGGTCATCCTCGACGGCGCCCTGCGGCGCGGGGCCTCCGGCGGCACGGGCGAGATCGGCTTCCTCCCGGTGCCGGGCACGACGGGACTGCCGTCGGCGACGGACTGCGCGGGAGGCTTCCACTCCCTCGCCGGCGCCGCCGCCGTCGAACGCCTGGCCCTGGACCACGGCATCACGGCCCCGCACCCGGCCACCGGCCCGTGGGCGGCGGAACTGGTGCGCGCGGCGGCAGCCGATGCCGAGAACCCGGACGGCATCGACGGTGACCGCCCGGCGACGCCCTCCCCCGGAGCCCGGTTCCTGGACGCCCTCGCCGACCGGATCGCCGTCGGGGTCGCCTCCGTGGCGGCCGTGCTCGATCCCGGGTGCGTGGTGCTGGGCGGCGAGGTCGGGCAGGCCGGGGGAGCGGCGCTCGCCGCCCGCGTGGAGCCGCGGGTCCGCCGGATGTCACCACTCGCCACCGAGGTCCGCGCCGGCACCCTCGGCGGCGCCGCGGTCCTGCGAGGCGCCCTGCTGACCGCCCGGGACCACGCCCAGGACGAACTGTTCGCGCCGCCGGAGCGGTGACGGGCGGGCCCTTCAGCCCGACGTTCGCCTCGGACCGCGCGGCCCGTCACCTGCCCCTACCCGTGCGAGGGAACCCAGCACCCCGCGCGGCCCCCGCCGAACCGCACCGACCTTTACCCACCCGTCCCGCTGCGAGCGAACCGTCACCCCGCGCCGCCCCCACCGAACCGCGTAGCCAGGTGCTCCTCGAACGTGCCCTTGCCCACGGCACGCGCCGGGGTGAGGTGGCCGCCCGTGCGGAAGGCACGGTAGGCGTTGCCGAACAGGGGCAGCCGCACCACCCGCCGTCGGCGGCCCGTCGCCGTCAGGTACGCGCGGGCCAGTGCCTCCAGGGACCGCACCTGTGGGCCGCCCATGTCCTCGGCCCGCCCCACCGGCCCGCCGAGTGCCAGCTCCGCGAGCCGGTCGGCGACCTCCGCCACCTCGATCGGCTGGTCCCGCACCCCGGCCGGCAGGGGCAGCACCGGCAGTTGGGCGAGGCCCTGGAACAGCTGGACCAGCAGATCGTGGAACTGGGTGGTGCGCAGCACGGTCCACCCGAGCCCGGAGTCCTCGATCCGCCGCTCCACCGCCAGCTTGGTCCGGTAGTAGCCGAACGGCACCCGGTCGACGCCGACGATCGAGATGTAGAGCAGATGACTCACGCCGGCCCGCCGCGCCGCCGCGATCAGATGGTCGGCGGCCCGCTCGTCCCCGCCGCGCGGACTGCTCGCGCAGTGCACGATCGTCTCCACGCCCGCGACGGCCGCGTCCAGCCCGGCGCCGCCCTCGCGCAGATCCACGGCGTAGGGCTGGGCGTGCCGACTGAGCACGCGCACCTCGTGCCCGTCCGCCCGCAGCCGCTCGGTGACGAGCCGGCCGAGGGTTCCGGTGCCACCGGTCACCAGGATCGTGGTCATCTGTTCCGCTCCTCCGTGTGCCGGGCGCTCCCGCGTGGATCGCCCTTCGCGACTGAGACCGAGGAGCCCCCGCGAGACGTGACAGCCACCTGCGGGGGCGCGAGCCGACGGCGTGCGCATTCCAGTCTGTCCGGATGCACCACAGCCCGCGCCCCAGTGAGCGGGCGCGCCGCCCCAGGTCCTCGGCCCCGTCACACGGACAACACGAAATACCCTGCCGGAGCGAGGTGCTCCGGCAGGGTGAGGGGTGGAGAGACCCGGCGGCGGGCAAGGGCCGTCGTCACCGCCGCCGGGCCGGTCGTACGGGGATCAGCAGGCGCCGAGGTCCTGCCAGACCCCCCATTCGCCGGTGGTGCCGGGCTCCTCGCCCTTGGTCCACCACTTGGCCTTCCACGAGTGCCCCTTGTGGGACACCTGAGTACCGCCGCCGTACTCCGAGGTCGCGTTCCACGCGGGCGCGGTGCAGGCGCCGGGCGTCGGCGTCGGGGTCGGGGTCGGGGTCGGGGTCGGGGTCGGGTTCGTCGGGTCCGGCGTGGGGGTGGTGCCGGAGCCGGGCTCCACCACCGTGGTGCCCCGCGCCAGGTCCCCGGCGAGCGCGTACGTGGTGCCGGAGATGTTCACCGTCCAGTTCCACGGGGTGGAGACGGGCAGGTAGTAGTTGAAGGACAGCTCCACCGACGCGCCGGGCGCCAGCGTCTGCCAGGCCGGCAGCTTCAGCGAGACACGGTGGAAGTCGCCCTTCAGCCCGCCCACGTTGGAGCCGGTGTGGTCGCTGCTGATCACCTTGGTGCCGAAGCCCGACTGGTCGGAGGCGTTGCCGGGAGCCGCGGTGGAGTAGTCGAACTGGAACTCCGTGCCGCCCGGCAGGGTCGTCTTCGTGTTGTTGGTGATCTTCACCTTGGGGGTGATCGGGTAGTTGGAGTCGCCGAGCTTGAACTCGCCGAACTCGACGCCGATGTTCACCGCCTTGGTGGGCAGCGCCTTGTTCGAGACCTTCGCGCCGTACGGGGCGGCCGACTTGAACTTGTCGTACATCAGCGAGGTGAGGGTGGAGCCGGGCTCGTACTGGCCCTTGGTGGCGTTCCAGCGGTAGTCGCCCGCCAGCTCCCAGATCATCGTGCCGCCGATCCCGCGGTCGACGACGTAGTCGGCCTTGGCGGCCACCGACTGCTCGTCCTCGGTGGACAGGAACACCTTCTTCTCGGCGTTCCACAGCCACGGCGCGACCAGCGTGGAGTCGTACTTGCGGGCGTAGGTCCCGGTGAGCTTGGTGTCGGCCGGGAAGCCGTACTTGGTCAGGTAGTCGCCGACGACGCCCTTCTCCAGGTTCTTGGCGTGCCACATCGGGTTGGAGCCGGCCGGGGACTCCTTGCCGTTGTCGTCCTTGTCGTGCCACAGGTTGTCGATGCCGACCGCGCCGTCACCGCACTTGGTCAGGCCGGAGCCGGCCGGGCAGGTGGTGGCGGCCGCCTTGCCCCACAGGCCGTCCGTGCCGCCCTGCACGTTCTTGTGGCCGCGGGTGTAGTAGGGCAGGCCGAGGTTGATCCGTCCGGCCGGCATCGAGCCGCGGAAGTAGTGGTAGGCCCAGTCGGTGTTCAGATAGCCGATGCCGCCGTACTGCTGGCTGCCGTAGACGTTGGCCGCCGCGAGCTCCGCGTCCTTGCCGTCGTCGAAGAGGGAGGCGTTCGGGCCGACGTACTCGTTCCAGGCGCCGTGCAGGTCGTACGACATGATGTTGACGTAGTCCAGGTACTTCTGGACCTGGAAGGTCTCCATGCCGCGCAGCAGGTAGCCGGACGACGGGGCGGCGACCGAGAGCAGGTAGTGCCGGCCGTCCGTGGCGCCGGCGCGGTCCAGCTTCTCCCGCAGCGTCTTCATCAGGGCCGCGTAGCCCTTGACCAGGCCCGCGCGCCGGGCGTTGGCGAAGGACCAGTCGAGCGGGTTGCCCGCGTCCTTCATGGTGGTCGGGTACTCGTAGTCGATGTCGACGCCGTTGAAGCCGTACTTGCGGATGAACGCGACCGCGGAGTCCGCGAAGGTGTCGATGCCGGCCTGGTTGACCGAGCCGTCGGCGTTGGTGGCCATGGAGTAGAAGCCGCCGGAGTTGACGCGCTTGCCGCTGTCGTCGAAGTAGCCGCCGGTCTCGGCCCAGCCGCCCACGGAGATGAGCGTCTTGACGTTCGGGTGCTGCTTCTTGAACTTGTTCAGCAGGTTGAAGTGACCCTTGTAGGGGAACTGCGGGTCCATTTCCGCGCCACTGACCCCGGGCCAGGTCATGCCGGTGGCGGCGTTCGTCGCCCCGTCGGTGCCCACGGAGATCTTGTTGCCGCCGTCGATGTGGGCGAAGGCGTAGTTGAGGTGCGTGACCTTGTCCCAGGGGATGTCCGGGGCCAGGTAGGCGGGCGTGCCGTCCTTGCCGGTGCGCCAGCCGGTGAAGTAGCCGATCACCCGGCGCTGGTGGTCGGCGCCCATCTTCTCCCGGCCCTCGGCGTCGTAGACCGAGCAGTACGGGACGTCGACGCCGGGGGTCCTGTAGAGGCCGTCGGGGCGACAGGACTCCTGGTCGGCGGCGTGCGAGACGGTCGCCGGGAGGCCGGCGAGCAGCAGTCCCGCGACCGCCGAGGCGGCGGCGAGCAGGGCGGGTCTGGCCCGGTGACGTGAGGGGGACAGCACAGTCGGTTCCTCTCCACGGAAGTTGCGCAGACCCTAGAGAGGACTAGACCAGTGAGTCAATAGGTATGGACCAATCTGAAGGGCGGGCGAGGCGCCCGGAGTTGGGGCCGGCGGGCGCCGGGCCGACGGCGCCGGCGCGCTCCGGGAAGCCCGGACCCGCGGCTTGTGAGCCACCCCACATCCACCGCCCGTATGGACGCCGATCGGGCGTGGCACACTGGCCCTGTACCAACAGCAGCGCACTCCGGGGTCGGTGAAAGTCCGAACCGGCGGTTACAGTCCGCGACCCGGTCGCCTCCAGCGACCGGTTGACCAGGTGAAATTCCTGGACCGACGGTTAAAGTCCGGATGGGAGGCAGTGCGCGGCGGGCGGGCATGCGTGCGTGCCGCCGTATCGAGTCGTCCCCCTGGCGGGACGGCTCCAGCGGCGTCGCTCCCGGTGTCCTCGCTCGTACTTTCTGTCGTCATCGACAGCCCCGGAGTCCGTGCCCGAAGAGGCAGGAGGACCCGGGAAGTGTTCACCGGAATCGTCGAAGAGCTGGGCGAAGTCATCGCCGTCGAGACCCTCGACGACGCCTGTCGCTTCCGCCTGCGCGGCCCCGTCGTCACCGAGGGCGCGAAACACGGTGACTCCATCGCCGTCAACGGCGTCTGCCTCACCGTCGTCGACCACGAGGGCGACGAGTTCACCGCCGACGTCATGGCCGAGACCCTGAAGCGCTCCAGCCTGGGCGCCCTCGCCGTCGGCTCGCGCGTCAACCTCGAACGGCCCACGGCCGTCGGCGACCGCCTCGGCGGCCACATCGTGCAGGGCCACGTCGACGGCACCGGCACGGTCCTCGACCGCACCCCCTCCGAGCACTGGGAGATCGTCAGGATCTCCCTCCCCGCCGACCTCGCGCGCTACGTCGTCGAGAAGGGCTCCATCACCGTCGACGGCATCAGCCTCACCGTCGTCGAGGCCGGCCCCGACTACGTCACCGTCAGCCTGATCCCGACCACCCTCGCCCTGACCACGCTCGGCCTCAAGCAGCCCGGCGACCCGGTCAACCTGGAGGTCGACGTGATCGCCAAGTACGTCGAGCGGCTGCTCGGCACCCGGGGGGCCGCGCAGTGAACTGGCTGAACTCCGAGGCGTTCACCCTCTTCGGCCAGCACATCCGCTGGTCGGACATGGTCGGCAACATCTTCGGCCTGGCCGCCCTCGCCCTCGGCTGGTGGCGCTCCCTGTGGACCTGGCCGGTGCAGTTCCTCTCCGGCCTCATCCTCTTCGCCGCCTTCTACGGCCACCTCACCGGCAGCGCCGGCAAGCAGGTCGTCGTGATGGTCGTCGCGCTCTACGGCTGGTGGCAGTGGAACCGCGGCAAGGACCGAGCGGGCGACGGCCACGTCTCGGTGCGCTTCGCCACCTGGGCCGAGCGCGCGGCGATGCTCGGCGCCGCCGCCCTCGGCACCGTCGCCGTCGCGCTGCTCTTCAAGGCGTACCCGAGCCTGTCCTGGGACCCTTGGCCGGACGCCTACATCTTCGTCGGCACCATCGTCGCCATGTACGCGCAGGCCCGCGGCATGGTCGAGTTCTGGTTCGCGTGGCTGCTCGTCGACCTGGTCGGCGTGCCGCTCAACTTCGCCAACGGCTACGCCTTCTCCGGTTTCGTCTACGTCATCTACGGCGCGCTCGTCCTGTGGGGCATGCGCGACTGGTGGCTGCGCTCCCGCCGGTCGGGGCAGCCCGTCATGGAAGGAGCCCCGGCATGACCACCGCCCCCCTGCTGTACAGCACCGACGGCATCGAGGACTTCGCCCTCGACCCGATCGAGCAGGCCATCGCCGACATCGCGGCCGGCCGCCCGATCGTGGTCGTCGACGACGAGGACCGCGAGAACGAGGGCGACCTCGTCATCGCCGCCGAGAAGGCCACCCCCGAGATCGTCGCGTTCATGATGAGCGAGTGCCGCGGTCTGATCTGCGCCCCCATGGAGGGCGACGAACTGGACCGGCTCCAGCTCCCGCAGATGGTCGCGGACAACACCGAGTCGATGAAGACGGCGTTCACCGTCTCCGTCGACGCCTCCGGCGCGCACGGCGTGACCACCGGCATCTCGGCCTCCGACCGCGCCACCACGCTCCGGCTGCTGGCCGGTGGCACCGCCCAGGCCGACGACTTCGTCCGCCCCGGCCACGTCTTCCCGCTGCGCGCCAAGCCCGGCGGCGTGCTCGCCCGCCCCGGCCACACCGAGGCCGCCGTCGACCTCGCCCGGCTCGCGGGCCTGCGCCCGGCCGGCGCCATCGTGGAGATCGCCGGCGAGGACGGCCAGATGCTGCGGCTGCCCGAGCTGATCCCGTTCGCCCGCAAGCACGGGCTGACGATCATCTCCATCGAGGACCTGATCGCCTACCGCCGCAGCGCCGAACCCACCGTCCGCCGCGAGGCCGAGGTGCACCTGCCGACCCGGCACGGCACCTTCACCGCGTACGGCTACCGCTCCACCGTCGACGGCGTCGAGCACGTCGCCCTCGTCCACGGCGAACTGGGCGAAGGCCAGGACGTCCTGGTCCGCGTCCACTCCGAATGCCTCACCGGCGACGTCTTCCACTCCCTGCGCTGCGACTGCGGCCCCCAGCTGGAGGCCTCCCTGGAACGCATCCAGGAGGCCGGCCGGGGCGTGGTCGTCTACCTGCGCGGACACGAGGGGCGCGGCATCGGCCTGCTGTCCAAGCTGCGGGCCTACGAACTCCAGGAGCGCGGCCGGGACACCCTCGACGCCAACCTGGAGCTGGGCCTGCCCGCCGACGCCCGCGACTACGGGGCGGGCGCCCAGATCCTGGCCGACCTCGGGGTGCGCAGCGTGCGTCTGATGACCAACAACCCCGAGAAGACCGACGCGCTCGTCCGGCACGGCATCGAGGTCACCGAGCGCGAGCCGATGCCCGTCACCGCGGGCGAGCACAACCTCCGCTACCTGCGCACCAAGCGGGACCGGATGGGCCACGACCTGCCCTGGCTGGACGCCCCCGCGGCGTCCACCTGCGGCAACCAGTAACCGAACACCACCCGACGCACCACCGAGGAGAGGCGAGAACGTGAGCGGCAAGGGCGCACCGGAGCTGTCCGTACGCAATGTGGGTGACCTGCGGGTCGCCGTCATCGCGGCGCAGTGGCACGAGAAGGTGATGGACGGCCTCGTGGACGGCGCCCTGCGCGCCCTGCACGACCTGGGCATCGACGAGCCGACCCTGCTGCGGGTCCCCGGCAGCTGGGAGCTCCCGGTCGTCGCCAAGGTGCTCGCCGGACGCGGCTACGACGCGATCGTCGCCCTCGGTGTCGTCATCCGCGGCGGCACCCCCCACTTCGACTTCGTGTGCCAGGGCGTCGCCCAGGGCCTCACCCAGGTCTCCGTCGACACCGGCGTGCCCGTCGGCTTCGGGGTGCTCACCTGCGACACCGAGGAGCAGGCCCTGGACCGGGCCGGGCTGGAGGGCTCCAACGAGGACAAGGGGCACGAGGCGGTGACCGCCGCGGTCGCCACCGCGGCCACCCTGCGTTCAGTATCTGAACCCTGGCGCTGAGGGGAGCCGGTTACCGCGTAGGGTAAGGACCACCATGTCCAAGAAGACGTTCGAGGAGCTCTTCACCGAGCTCCAGCAGAAGGCCGCCCACGGCGACCCCGCCACTTCCCGCACCGCAGAGCTGGTCGGGAAGGGCGTCCATGCCATCGGCAAGAAGGTCGTCGAAGAGGCCGCCGAGGTCTGGATGGCCGCCGAGTACGAGGGCAAGGAGGCGGCCGCCGAGGAGATCTCGCAGCTGCTGTACCACGTCCAGGTGATGATGGTCGCCCGCGGGATCTCCCTGGACGACGTCTACGCCCACCTCTGAGCACCCCAGCTCCCGTTCACCGCACGACACCACGCAAAGGAAGCCGACCTCATGCTGCGCATCGCCGTTCCCAACAAGGGTTCACTCTCCGGCCCTGCGGCGGAGATGCTGCATGAGGCCGGCTACCAGCAGCGCCGCGAGTCCAAGGAACTGCGGATCGTCGACCCGGGCAACGAGGTCGAGTTCTTCTACCTCCGCCCCCGCGACATCGCGATCTACGTCTCCTCCGGCCGGCTCGACATCGGCATCACCGGCCGCGACCTGCTGATCGACTCCGGCGCCAGCGCCGAGGAGATCCTTCCGCTGGGCTTCGCCCGCTCCACCTTCCGCTACGCCACCAAGCCGGGCACGGCCAAGGGCGTGGAAGACCTCAGCGGCATGACGGTCGCCACCTCCTACGAGGGGATCGTCGCCAAGCACCTCGCCGACAACGGCATCGACGCCTCCGTGGTCCACCTCGACGGCGCCGTCGAGACCGCCATCGAGCTGGGCGTCGCCGAGGTCATCGCGGACGTCGTCGAGACCGGCACCTCGCTGCGCAACGCCGGCCTGGAGGTCTTCGGCGAGCCGATCATGAAGTCCGAGGCCGTCGTGATCCGCCGGGTCGGGGCCGACGCCGAGGAGGAGAAGGTCCAGCAGTTCCTGCGCCGTCTCCAGGGCGTCCTGGTCGCCCGGACCTACGTGATGATGGACTACGACTGCCGGGTCGAGCAGCTGGAGAAGGCCGTCGCCCTCACCCCCGGCCTGGAGTCGCCGACCATCTCCCCGCTGCACAACGAGGGCTGGGTCGCCGTCCGCGCCATGGTCCCCGCCAAGGACGCCCAGCGGATCATGGACGACCTGTACGCCATCGGCGCGCGGGCCATCCTCACCACGGCCATCCACGCCTGCCGGCTCTGAGAAGGCCCCGCACGATGTCGGATCCCGCACCCCTGCCCGAGCTCCCGGTCACCTTCCGGCCGACCCGCACCCGGGCCGTCCTGCTCACCGCGGCCGTCGCGATCTTCCTGACCGTGTCACTGGTCGCGCTGCTGCTGGACCGGCTCGGCCCGGGCGAGAAGCTGAGCTTCGTCGTCACCGCCGCCCTGCTGGCCTGGGTGCTGCTGCGGCTGGCCCGCCCCAAGGTCGTCGCCGAGGACTCCGGGGTGACGGTGGTCAATTTCGCAAGCGTCCGCCGGCTGGAGTGGGCCGAGATCGTCCAGGTGAACCTGCGGGTCGGCGACCCCTGGGTGTTCCTCGACCTGAGCGACGGCACCAGCCTGCCCGTGATCGGCATCCAGCCGGGCATCGCGAAGGAGCAGGCCATCGCCCACGCCCGCGCCCTGAGAGCGCTGGTGGAGGCCCGTACCGGGCAATCTCAGGGCTGACTCGGGGCCGTCCACCCTGCCGCTGCGGCCCGTGTCTTGATTAATCTGTGAGGCGGAGGCGTTCTTCCCGCGCCTCCGCCCCTGTCGTGCCGCCCCGGCGCACAGGGGTTCCTGCTACCCGAGGAGTGACCCTCTCCGGCGATGGACGGATCGTCCTGTAGTACCTGCGCCGCCCCCTGCCGACACAGCGCGGACCGTCTCCACGAGGCCCGCGCCCATGCGGAGGCGGCGGCATCATGACCATCCCCCTGCTGCTCCTGGCAGCCGCGTTCCTGCTGATCCTCGCCAACGGATTCTTCGTGGCGGCCGAGTTCGGACTGGTGACGGTCGAGCGCCCGGAGGCCGAGAAGGCCGCCGCCGAGGGCGACCGACGGGCCCTCAGGGTGGTCGCCTCGCTGAAGGAGCTGTCGTTCCAGCTCTCCGGCACCCAGCTCGGCATCACCATCACCTCCCTGGTCGTCGGCATGCTCGCCGAACCGGCCCTCGCCCAGCTGCTCGACGGCCCGCTCACGGCCGTCGGCATCCCTGACGGCGCGGTGTCCGGCGTGGCCGTGGTGATCGGCATGCTGCTGGCCTCCGCCGTGCAGATGGTGGTCGGCGAGCTGGTGCCCAAGAACTGGGCGGTGTCCCGCCCGTTGCAGGTCGCGCGCTTCGTCGCGGGCCCGCAGCACGCCTTCGCCCGGCTGTTCCGCCCGGTGATCGCCGGACTGAACGGCGTCGCCAACCGGCTCGTGCGCGCGCTCGGCTTCGAACCCGCCGAGGAACTGGCCTCCGCCCGCACCCCCGGCGAACTCGTCTCCCTGGCCCGGCACTCCGCGCAGGCCGGCACCCTGGAGCAGGACACCGCCGACCTGTTCGTGCGCACCCTGTCGCTGGGCGAACTGACCGCGCAGCACGTCATGACGCCGCGCGTGAAGGTCAGCGCGCTCCAGGTCTCCGCGACCGCCGAGGACGTGGTCAACCTGACCCGCGCCACCGGCCTGTCCCGCTTCCCCGTCTACCGGGAGCGGATCGACGAGGTCGTCGGCATGGTCCACCTCAAGGACGCCCTCGCCGTCCCCGCCCACGAGCGGCTGCGCACCCCGGTCGCCCGGATCGCCCGCCCGGCCCTGCTGATCCCCGAGACCCTGCCCGTACGGCCGCTGCTGGCCCGGCTGCGCAGCGAGCAGCCGATCGCCGTGGTCGTCGACGAGTACGGCGGCACCGCCGGCGTCGTCACCCTGGAGGACATCGTCGAGGAGATCGTCGGCGAGGTCCGCGACGAGCACGACGGTCTCGACGCGCCGGAACTCGCCCCCGCCCCGCCCGAGGACGGCCGGCCCGCCTGGGACGTCGACGGCAGCTGCCGGGTCGACACCCTGGCCCGGATCGGCCTCGACGTCCCGGAGGGGCCGTACGAGACGGTCGCCGGACTCGTCGCCGACCTGCTCGGCCGGATCCCGGCCGTCGGCGACCGGGCCGAACTGCCCGGCTGGCGGCTCGCCGTGCGCCGGGTCGGCCACTACCGCGCCGAGCGGGTCCGCCTGGTGCGCACCGCCGCCGTGAGGGAGGCCGCCCGATGAGCGTGCTGCAACTCCTGTTCGCCGCGCTGCTGGTGCTCGCCAACGGCTTCTTCGTCGGCGCCGAGTTCGCCCTGGTCTCGGTGCGCCGCAGCCAGATCGAACCGCTCGGCACCGCCCGCGCCCGCCAGGTGCTGTACGGCCTGGAGCGGCTGCCGCAGATGATGGCGGCCGCGCAGTTCGGCATCACCGTCTGCTCGCTCACCCTGGGCGCGGTCGCCGAACCGACGGTGGCGCACCTGCTGGAGCCGGTCTTCGAGTGGGTCCACCTGCCGCACGCCATGATCCACCCGCTGGGATACGTCATCGCGCTGGCCACCGTGGTCTTCTTCCACCTCGTCATCGGCGAGATGGTCCCGAAGAACCTGGCCATGGCGGCGCCGGAGAAGGCCGCGCTGTGGCTCAGCCCCGGCCTGGTCGCCTTCGCCCGGGTGTGCCGGCCGATCACCGTGGCCCTCGGCGCCTGCGCCCAGGGCGTGCTGCGGCTCTTCCGGGTCGAGCCCAAGGACGAGGTGGAGGCGGTCTTCACCAGCGAACAGCTCAACCGGCTGGTGGAGGACTCCGGCCAGGCCGGACTGCTCGACCCCGAGGAGGCCGAGCGCCTGGAGGACGCGCTGGAGCTGGGCTCCCGCCCGGTCACCGACGTCCTGCTGAGGCGCGAGTCGCTGGTCACCGTCAGCCCGTCGGTCACCCCCGGGCAGATCGTCGCGCTGACCGCCCGCACCGGCTACTCCCGCTTCCCGGTCGCCGCCGAGAGCGGTGCCTTCATGGGCTATCTGCATGTGAAGGACGTCCTCGACATGGAGGACTCCGAGCGCGCGGTGCCGCAGCAGCTGTGGCGGCACATGACGACCCTCCGTCCAGAGCTGCCGCTCGACGACGCCCTGACGGTCATGCGCCGAGCCGCCACCCATCTGGCCCAGGTGGCCGACGCCTCCGGCCGGGTGCTGGGGCTGGTGGCGCTGGAGGACGTACTGGAACTGCTGGTCGGTGAGGTGCGCGACCCCGCGCACCGCGAGACGGTGCCGCTGGCGGTGTCCGAGCCCCGCTCGGGCGACGAGGTGCTGGCGAGCTGAGCCGGACCGGCCGGGTCGCGGGCTCCGTCACATCGCCGACGGATCCTGCGGCCCCCGGCCCGACAGCACCTCGCCGTACGCCTGCATCAGGTCCGGCAGTCTGAGCGTCGCCAGGTCGTCCCGGGACAGCGTGCCCGGGCAGGTCGACAGTCTCAGGTCGCGGTAGGCGCAGCTCTTCTCGTACAGCGTGCGCAGGAACCGCCCGTTGCCCAGCTCGTCGATCCAGCCCTGGTCGACCACGTGCCCCGCGATCGACCGCAGCTCCTCCAGCGACTCCTCGTCCCAGGCGTCGCCGTTCTCCGCGGCCAGCACCTCGCCGATCGCGGTGAGCTCCAGCGGCCGGTAGGAGGGGAAGTCCACGCGGGTGGTGAAGCGGGAGGACAGGCCCGGGTTGGCGGCCAGCAGGCGGTCCATGCCCTCGGGGTAGCCGGCCAGGATCACCACCAGGTGGTCGCGGTTGTCCTCCGCCCGCTTCAGCAGCACCTGAAGGGCCTCGTCGCCGTAGGCGTCGCCCTTGCCGTAGCCGGAGTTGGACAGGGCGTACGCCTCGTCGACGAAGAGCACCCCGCCGAGCGCGGAGTCGATCAGTTCGTTGGCCTTCACGGCCGTCTGGCCCAGGTACTCGCCGACCAGGTCGGCCCGCTGCGCCTCCACCAGATGGTCGCCGCCGAGCAGGCCGAGCGCGTAGAAGACCCGGCCGAGGATGCGGGCGACGGTGGTCTTGCCGGTGCCGGAGGGGCCGGAGAAGACGAAGTGCCGTTTGGGCGGCTGCACCGGCAGGCCCTGACCGGCCCGCAGCCGTGCCATGTTCAGCTGCGCCGACAAGGCCTTGACCTGCCGTTTCACCGGCTCCAGTCCGACCATGCGCTCCAGCTCGGCCAGCGCCTCCTCCAGTAACCCGGGGTCGGTGGGACCGGTGGGCAGCGGCTGCGGGGCCAGGACCGTCCGCTCCCGCCCGGCCGGGTCGCTCTCCGACGGCAGCGGACCGCCCGGCGGGGGCGGGCCGGGGTCGGACAGCCGCAGGTTGGGTGTGTCCAGTCCGTAGAGCGGGTCCAGGGCCTCGGGGCCGTCCATGGCGTCCGGGCCGGTGCCGGTGAGGGAGAGCGCCGCGAAGTCGGTGACGTCGTCGTACCCGTCGCCCTCGGCGATCGCGGCGAGCCGCGCGGAGGTGTCCATGAAGGCGGGATCCACGCGGTGCACCGCCCGGTACAGCGGGAGCGCGGCGGCCGAGCGGCCGGTCCCCTCGTGCGCCCGCGCCAGCCAGTAGCGCAGCTCCTTGCGCTGCGGCTGCTCGCTGCGGCAGCGCATCAGAGCGGCGGACAGCAGCGGTTCGGCCTGGCCGTACATCTCCAGCCGGACCCGGGCCATGCCGCCGAACAGGCCCGCCTCGATCCCGAGCAGCGGGTCGTCGAGGAGCGGGTCGGTGTGCCGGACCAGTTGCTCCCAGTCCTTGACCAGATAGGCCCGGCAGGCGTGCAGGAAACGGACCTGCGCGTCGGTGTCGACAGGCGGCAGTCCGGCGAGGGCGCGGTCCAGCTCCGGGACGTGGCGGCCGTCGAGCCAGTGCGAGGCGTGCGCCAGCAGCAGGTCGCGCGGGCTCTCCAGCACCGGCTGCACCCACCAGCCCAGCCAGTACCAGGAGTTGAGGGAGCGGCGGTGCCGGGCGCGCTGCTCGCCGAAGCGATCACGGTGGCGGAACATTCGGAGCAGCGCGGTCGTGGTGTCCACCCGCAGCGCGTGCAGCCCGAGCCAGCCGTCGGCCATCCCGGGGTCCAGTCGCACGGCGGTCCGGAACTCCTCCTCCGCCTGCGGATAGGCGCCCATGGTGTAGGCGTCCACGCCTCGCAGCCAGGCGAGGTCGGCCGGGGCCTCGGGGCCCTGCGTGCCGAAGTCCATCACGTCCCCCCACAAACCATGCCCCCGCTGGTCGAACCGCTGTGCAGCGGACCGGAGTTGCGACATGGGGCATCGTACCCGCGGGCCGGGTGCCCGCCGAAGGGCGCCGCAGGGGACGTTTGGCGAGGTGGGAGCAGAGGGGGCGCACGGGGGCTTGGTGACCCAGGGTGAGCGGATGGCGCCGTGAGAGGGCCGGAAAAGGCGAAGAGGACAGAACGAAGCCCCCGATCACGGGGGAACAATCGGGGGCTTCGCGTCACTGAGCGGCTTCGATTGACCGCACATTGAGAACGTAAGTCCTGTACGGCCCCCGGGTCAAGCCGAGTTGAGGCACTCGGCCAAGTTCGCTCGGCGGTGTCTTCACAGGTTCACCACATCGAAGACGGTCCGTCACTCAGCGTCACGTGATGGTCCTCGCCGGGCCGTCCCGCGGGCCCCGGAAGCACCTCGTACCCCTCGTGCACCTGCCGTACCAGAAGGTCGGCGAACGGTCGTGAGGGGTCGTCGGCGAAATGCCGCCGTTCGGCACGGACCCATCCGTCCCAGAACTCCCGCTGCTCCGCTCCGTCCCGCGAGCGTCCGCGCGTCCACGACTCCTCACGAGGCAGCTCCATCCACAGCAGCCGCGCCAGATGCGGGCGCAGGGCCCGGCGGCCCGCCCCCACGCCCTCGATCAGGACCACCGGGGCCGGCGGCAGCGGGCGGGTCGGGCCGAAGGTCCGGGCGCGCCAGTCGTAGGGGGCGTACCGGGCCGTCGTGCCGCGGCGCAGCGGTTCGATCACCTCGGAGAGCAGCCGGCCGGTCCAGTCGAACAGCTCCGCGTGGCTGGCGATGTCGTCGAGGTGCAGCACCGGCGCCCCGCCGAGCGCGCCCGCCAGCTCCCCGGCGAACGTGGACTTCCCCGAGCCGGCGTGCCCGTCGACCCCGACGAGCCGGACCGGCCCGCAGGACGGCGGGAGGTGGCGGAGGGCGCGGGCGAGGCCGTTCAGGTGAGGGGGCACCCGCCCATCATCCCGCGTGTCGCCACCGCCACTGGTCCCTACCAATATTGGTGGGCGTGGCATACCCCGAAGTGCTGGCAGGGCGGTCCGCCCCCGTCCATAGTGGGCCGAACACAACCGCACACAGCCGTACAAGGACCTGCCCGTCTCGCACCCCTGGGAGTCATGCGCCCATGAGCAGAGCCGAACAGCCCTCCCGCAGAACCGTCCTGGCCGTCGCGGTCGCCGCCGCGGTCGCCGGCAGCGCGGGGACGGCGACCGCCGGCACCACCGCGACCGCCGGCGGGGGCGGCACGGGGGTCCCGGCCCGCCCGATCGACAACCGCGCCTGGACCACGTACACCCACTGGCGCGGTGGCACCGCCGAGGGCACCCGGGCCGTCGCCGGAGCCCGGCCCGGCCTGGTGATCTCCGTTCCCCTCGGCACCACCGACTACGCGGACCCGCACACCGGCAGGACCTCGCGGTGGGAGTACGCCACCTGGACCTCGCCCGTCCACCGGCTCGCCACCCCCGCCACCGAGGTGATCCCCTCCTGGAACGCCCGCACGCCGGAGGGCACCTGGATCCAGATCGACCTCAAGGGCACCTACTCCGACGGCACGGAGACGCCCTGGTACGTCATGGGCCGCTGGGCGGCCGGCGACCAGGACATCCGGCGGACCTCGGTCGACGACCAGGGCGACGGCAAGAGCAGCATCTGGACCGACACCTTCGCCGTCGACGACCCGGAGTCCGGACTGCGCCTGGTGTCGTACCGGCTGCGCCTGACCCTGTACCGCAAGCCCGGCACCCGGCTCACCCCGACCGTGTGGCGGCTCGGCGCGATGGGCTCCGACATCCCGGACCGCTTCACCGTCCCCGCCTCCACCCCGGGCCTCGCCCAGGAACTGGCGGTCCCGCGCTACTCCCAGGAGATCCACGCCGGCCAGTACCCGGAGTACGACAACGGCGGCGAGGCCTGGTGCAGCCCCACCTCCTCGCAGATGATCATCGAGTACTGGGGCGGCCGGCTCACCGAGGAGCAGCTGTCCTGGGTCGACCCGGCCTACGCCGACCCCCAGGTCTGCCACGCGGCCCGGCACACCTTCGACCACCAGTACGCCGGCTGCGGCAACTGGCCGTTCAACGCCGCCTACGCGGCCACCTTCGACGATCTTCAGGGCGTGGTCACCCGGCTCGGCTCCCTGACCGAGCTGGAGACGCTGATCGCGGCGGGCATCCCGGCCATAACGTCCCAGTCGTTCCTGAAGGAGGAGCTGACCGGCGCCGGCTACGGCACCTCCGGCCATCTGATGACCGTGATCGGGTTCACCGCCGAGGGCGACGTGATCGCCAACGACCCGGCCTCACCGGACAACGAGGCGGTACGGCGGGTCTACCGAAGGCGGGAGTGGGAGAACATCTGGCTGCGTACGAAGAGGTACGACGCAAACGGCAAGGTCAGAGGCGGTACGGGCGGTGTCTGCTACATCTTCTGGCCGGTCAAGTCAGCACCAAGTCAGCACCGCGCACTGCGGTCGCTCGGCCTGGCGTGAGCATGTGCGGCCCGACGGCCGTCTCGACGACCTGACGGCAGCGCTCCTGCCCGTCCTGCGTGAGGTGGCCGTACCGGTCCACCGTGACCTTGATCGAACGATGTCCGAGCCAGCGAGACACCTCGTGAATGGACACCCCGTTGGTCAGGGCCACGGTGGTCCATTTATGCCGCAAGTCGTGCGGGTTGTATGCAGGAAGCTCGAGCCGCCTGATGGCGCGGTCCCACGACTTGCGTAGAAGATCGGGATACGGCATTCCGCCGCTCGCGTTTCGGATCGGAAGCCGGTCGATGAACGGTTCAAGGGAAGCAGGCACGGGTATGTCGCGCCACTCGCCTTCTTTTCGATGCTTCAACGGGGCGTATTTCGGCGTGTATTTTCCGGAGGTGTCTTTGTAGCGAATCACCTGCCGCCGGATTCGCAGGGTGCCGTCGCGCATGTCTTCCGGGAAGACTCCCAGAGATTCCCCTATACGAAGTCCGCAACATGTCATGAGCCATACCGCCGGGGACAGGCGAGGTCCGATCTCCTTGGCGATGGCGGTTATCTCGTCGAAGCTGGGAAGTTTCCTGTCGTCGACAGGAATGACAGGGTTCTCCAGCTTCTCGGCCTGCGTCATGGGATTCACGGGAATCCGCCTGTGGCGTACAGCGTGGGAGAACAGCGCCGAGAGGGCTATGTGCCGGGACTCGATGGTGTTGAGAGCCGCCCCGTCCCGGCGCCAGCGTGCGTACAGACCCTCGATGTCCGCTGCGGTGACCTGCGAGATCATCTTGCTCCCCAGGTGGGGGACCACGTGGAGGCGGACGATGCGCTCGTACGACTCGAGGGTGCCGGCGGAAGCGGTCTTCTTCGCGAGCCAGTCGTCCGCGTACCGGCGGAGCGACACCTTGCCGGCGTCGGGGTCGACATAGATGTTCTCGCGCTTGTCGCCTTCCATCTTGGTGGCGAAGTCGACCGCGTCCTTCTTCCGGGCGAACGACTTCTCCCGCTGACGCCCGGTGCGTCCGCCTGGCTCCCTGTAGCGGACGGTCCACCGCTTGCCGGACGCGGCAGAACCGTTGTCGATGATTTGAGCCAACCTGTTCACCCATCTCTACTCACACGGCCGGTGGCTGCGTTTTTCGGTGTGGGTGGTGTTGTAGTCGATGTTTCCGGCCACGCCAAATTCCGGGACACGAGAAGATTTGGCGACCCACGCTTACGCGGGCCGTGAGGCTGCGATCATGCCTGCGCGACGGTGCACCGCGCTCAAAAGGCCCTGCGGGCAAGGCTCGCTGAGATCGAGTCTCGCTTCTTGCCTTCGTGCTCACCCGAGCTGGCCAACGCAGACGTCAAACGCGGCTTGGACCACAATCGTTTGGCCCAGGGCTGGGTCAATGGCACACCCTGGTCGACCCCGGAGTCCTAGCTCAGACGCCAGCCGCAAAGTGCAGTAGTGAGCCGATCCGCGTGCTGGAACCGAGATACTGGCCGATTCCGTTCACCGCCAGATGTCAGGCGTCGTCCTGGGCTATCGCCGATGTAAGCCCAAAAGGGCCATGGGGCGATCTTGACCTGACGGGGCAGTCAAGGGTCTGACCGAGATGCAGGTCAGACGGACGTCGAGTTGATCCTGTGTGCGCTTGTGGATGCCCAAGGACCGCGGCCGGTGTCGGCGCGCGGCCCCTGGGCGGTCAGGGTGACCGGGGTTAGTCGATGCTGGTGTCCGTCTCCGGAGCCTTACGGGCGTTGTTCCTGAGATTGGCGAAGGGCAGGGCTCCTCCGTGGAGTTCCTTGAACTCGTCGATCAGGTCCTGCTCAGCCTCGCCCGCGTCTTCCTCGGTCATCGGCCGCCAGGCGACGAGTAGTGCGTCCGAGTCGACCAGCTGCCAGATGTAGCGACCGCCCCAATGGCCGGCCAACAGACCGGTGCCGTGGCGGCGGTAGTCGCCAAGTCGCTGATTCAGCCCGTTCTGGCCTGCGGCCTTGCCGATGTACACGACCGTTGCCCCGTCCACCCAGGCATCGCCGAGCTTATCGGCGGACACGGACGGGTCGCGGCCTTTGAGGTGTCCGGCAGGGCTGGTGGGGAGGAACGACGGGGGCGAGGTGTCCGTGCGGATCACCACGTAGATTCCGTGCCCGTTGGGGACGTTGCTGTCGGGCAGTTCACGGAACGGCACGAAGCCGCAGAAGCCGCGTTCGGTCAGGGCCTTCTGCGTCAAGGCTGGTGTCGGGCTCATGCCAGGCATCGTGCCAGGCGTATCTGACAGTCCTAGCCTGGAGAGTGCGGAGATCACAATCACGGAGGAGGTAGTTCTCTGTATCGACACTGCCGACCGTGTGGTGGAGATGGTCAAGTGGCCCTTGCTGACGTCGTTAAACGACCAGCTCAGGACGGCCGAGGTCGAGCGGCAGAAGCTGACCGACCTCTACACGCAAGTCATCAGTGTGCTCTCCACCGAGCTGGACTGTGTCACCGCGGAGCGGGATGAGCTCCTGGGTAACGTCCGTTCCATCTCGCGGGCGCCCAGCCGCAGGCCCTCGAACTGAGTCGAGGGGCGGCAGTCGCGACCGCCGCCCGCCCTGTTTCTACTTCTTCGGCATCGTGATGACCGCGGCGATGATGGATCCAGCGGCGATGATGATCCCCGAGATGATCTCCATGCCCTCACCTCCTTTCCGTCGAGGCTGGGGTGATCTGGTGACGCTGACCACCTTGGCGGCCGACGGGAGGAGGTTGGGGATCGCCAAAAAATCTGCATCCCGACTATGGCAGGGGCCCCGGTGCCTAGGGTCACAGGCCATGGGAGCGAAAAAGCCGCCGACGGTCTTACTGGATCTTCTGCCGACCGTTCATGCCACTCTGGAGCGTAAGGGGCTGACTGGAGCGAACTACAACGCGGAGCGGCTGCGTCGGGACCGCAGTGAGGGCTTGGTGCCGCTACCTGGCCGGTGCGGGACGACCGCCGAGGATGCGGTGCTGTCGATGTTCGTCTTGGCGATGGCGCGGGCCGAGACCGGTCATCTGTGTCCGGCGATCCGCTGGTACCTTCTGGCGCTTAACTCGGAGCTGGACGCCACCGAGAAGTTGCGCAAGCAGCTGCGGGATGCGCTTGAGCGGGTTGAGAAGCGCGGGTTCACAGTGCCCAAGCTGCCGACTCAGGCCGAGCCGAACTTCAGCGAGGAGCGGGATGCCCGCATGCACCGAGCGTCAGCTGATGCACGGCAGCTGATGCTGTCGCTGACGGACCTGCTAGCCGAGGGGGAAAGACGCCAGAGAGTGCTGGAGAGGATCGAGGCGGTGTTTCCGGAGACGGAGCAGGATCCTGGACGCCGGTCGGCTGCTGCCGCAGTGAGGGGGCTGCATCAGGTGTTCTCCCAGGCGTTGGGCGGCCCGTTGTCAGCCGAGGATTGGACCCGCATGATGCTGCAAGCGGCGCGGTTCGACGACCAGGCGGACGTTCTGCGGTGTCTGATTGCCGAACGAGAGGGGATCACGGCCTCGGTGGCCCACTCGGCGCGGGGAATGACAGATCCCGTGGTGGTACGGGGCCTGTTGAACGACTCGCCGGATGAACTGCTGCGGCACACGGCTCTCGTGGTGTTGTCGCGCAGGCGCCTGGGGTCGGTGACCTGCCAGGGGCATCTGGGGCGGGGGTGCAGGCCGGCGTGTGACGATGTGGCCTGGCTGCTGTGTCTTCTGCTGGATCCGCCGGTTCGGCGGATGTGGGAGCTGCACCAGGGCGATGTGGCGTGGCTGGTGGAGGAGGCGCTGAACCACGTGGAGCCTATGGCAAGGCGGCCAGCAGAAGCGGTCGAGTAGTGCGCCCGATTGAGCATCCAACCGATATGGGGAAGTGACGTGACGGATACCATCCAGCCTGATCCGGAGATGCTGAGCGCGGCTGTGATTGGCTACTACCAGGCTGTGCAGCGCTTCTTGCGGGACGTCACGCGAGTCACTGAGCACGACGACGGTTTCGCTGCCCGCGCTTCTGCAACGGAGTGCCTGTTCTGGCTATGCTCGCTCGAAGAGCAGATGCGCGAGAACGACCCGACGTACCTGAGTGACGCTGACAACTACGGTCGGAGGCTCGTCCAGGGAGCGCGCTGGGCGCGTAACCAGGCCACTCACCAGCTGGCGTTCATCATTGCTCAGTCCGACGGTCCGCAGTACCCACTGTCCGACGCCGCAACACTGGTCGAGGTCGTGTGGCGGCCCGCTGACGAGATGCCGGCGCCGAAGCGGGAGTACCAGAACCAACGCGAAGCCTACGACCAGTATCTTGCCGGTCGTCCCGTACGCATCACCTTCGATCACATCAAGGGCTTCTTCGCGTCCGAGCAGAACCGGGCCGGTTCGCTACTCAACCGCAGCACCATGGCGTGAGGGAGCCCCCAGCCCGACCAGATCTTGCCCCCTCGTTGTCGTGATCGACGCCATGTCGCGTATCGAGAGGCGGATTCAGGCGTCATCGACCTGGCGGTAGGACATTCGCCGATGGGTGGGCGGCGCGCTCCCCGGCGAGAAAGTGCCGGATGTTGGATGCGAAGGACGACATTTGCTCGCCAGCCTCCAGCCACGTGGTCACCGAGGTGCTCCAGTCGCCCGCGACGTTGCGCCAGGGGCGAATGGTCCAAGTCAGGCCGATGTATCCGCCGGAGCGGAAGACGGCTGAGACGGCGAGGTCGCGGTCCAAGGTGTGCCAGGTCCGCTCGCCATCCCAGCCCCGGTAGCCCGCTGCCAGCTCCTCCAGGAACGTGGTGAGGTCGTTGTCCCAGATCCAGGCGACCACCTCGTTGACACGGGCGGTCAGACCGGGCGCCCAGGCTTCGATGGCGTAGTGGACGGAGTCCTGGTCGAAGCTGAACCGGTCGCAAAACGTCACGCCCACGGACGAGTTGTCCTGGCAGCGGATGGTCACGCAGGGCTTGCCGTCGATGTCGCCGTCCGGGGATGTCATGCACGGAACGCTAGGTCAGCGCTGCCTCGGCCGTCATCCGGATTCGTGGCCGGTGCGTGCAACATGGTTTCGGCGATTTCGCGGACGCGGTCGCGGGTGATGCCGGTGCGCTGTTCGACAGCGAGCGGGTGCTCGGTCGGTTCGAGCTCGACCAGGGGCCGCTCGCCGATCGGGCGGGTGTGGACGTTGGTCTTCAGGTTGATGGTGCTGGAGGCATAGATCGGCAGCTCGGTGGTGAGCCAGCCGAAGTACGGCTTCTCCGACTCGCGCCCGGGCGTGTCCCACAGGTCGGCCGCCCGGGAGAAGTTCTCTCGGCTGAGGGAGACCCAGACACCCCAGGAGAAGACTTCGTCGCTGCCGATGACCGGTATCTCGATCAGACCCTTGACGAAGCAGTGCTGCGCCTTGATGACGCACTGGTCCGAGGAGAGCAGGCAGTCGGGGGCGTCGGCGAAACTCGGGTCCCAGACGTAGGGGGCGTCGGCGGAGTAGTTCATCGGCAGCTCGCCGTGGTGGCTGCCGCAGCACGTGCAGGTGAATCCGAGATCGCTGGTCATGGCGGGAGCCTAGCGATGCACTCGGACAGTCACACTCTGCAGCCAAGACGCACGCCGGGGCGGCGCTGGCCAGCCGACTGCGGTGGGAAGGCACAGGGGCCGCGAGCGGAGGCGTTCATCACAGCGCGATGATCTCTTGATCACCTTGTGCTCTGGAATCACGTGCCTCGCTGCTGTCACTTGGTGCGGTGAACGGCCCTGGGGCAAGGAATCGATGACCGATGTAAGAGGTGGAAGGAAGCGCACGAGTAGGAGGCGAGGAAGGCTGGAAAACGATGGTGCGAGGGCGGGCGGGGTGGTCCGGAGGGGGCGTTCGGCGTCGGTACCCTGGAGCGCATGTCTACTGCTCCGGTTCGCGTTCGTTTCGCCCCGTCTCCGACCGGCATGTTCCATGTCGGTGGTGCACGGTCCGCTCTCTACAACTGGGCGGTTGCGCGACAGTCCGGCGGCACGTTCGTGCTGCGGATCGAGGACACCGACGCGGCCCGGAACAAGCCGGAGTGGATCGACGGGATCATCAACGCGCTCGCGGCGATCGACATCCACGGCGAGGACGCGGCCTTCGAGGGGCCTTACTTCCAGTCGCACAACGCCGACCGCCACCGGGAAGTGGCCCAGCAGCTCTTCGCGGCCGGGCGTGCGTACTACTGCGACTGCACCCGGGAGCAGCTGAAGGAGCGAACGGGCTCGGATCACCTCGGGTACGACGGGTTCTGTCGGGACCGGGGGCTTGCCTTCGAGGAAGGCCGGGCGCTGCGGTTCCGGACGCCGGACGAGGGCGAGACCGTCGTGGTCGACCTCATTCGCGGGGAGCCGGCGTTCCCGAACAGCGCGATCGAGGACTTCGTGATCGCTCGCGGTGATGGGTCCCCGGTCTTCCTGATCGCGAACGTGGTCGACGACCTGGACGAGGGCATCACACAGGTCATCCGGGGCGAGGAGCATCTGTCGAACACGCCGAAGCAGCAGCTGCTGTGGGAGGCGCTCGGCTCGAAGCCGCCGGTGTGGGCCCACCTGCCTGTGATCGTGAACGAGAAGCGCCAGAAGCTCTCGAAGCGCCGCGACAAGGTCGCGCTGGAGGACTACCTCGCCGAGGGCTTCCTCCCCGAGGCGATGGTGAACTACCTCATGCTTCTCGGCTGGGGTCCCGGCGACGACCGGGAGATCATGCCGCACGAGGAGCTGGAGCAGCTCTTCCGGATCGAGGACGTCAACACCGCACCGGCCTTCTTCGACGTGAAGAAGCTGACGGCGTTCAACGGCGACTACATCCGCGCCCTGGCGCCGGAGCAGTTCGCCGCCGCCTGCGCCCCGTGGCTCGTCGCCCCGTACGCGCCGTGGCAGCCGGAGGCGTTCGACAAGGACGTGTTCGAGACCGTGGCTCCGCTGGCCCAGACGCGGATCGCGCTGCTGTCGGAGATCACCAGCTACGTGGACTTCCTGTTCCTCGACGAGCCGGTCGAGGACGAGGCGTCGTGGAACAAGGCGATGAAGGCGGGCGCCGGCGACATCCTGTCGGACGTCCGCACCGAGCTGGCCACCGTCGCGGACTGGAAGGCGGACGACCTCAAGGCCGTGCTTCTCGCCGTCGGCGAGAAGCACGGCCTCAAGCTGGGCAAGGCCCAGGCGCCCATCCGGGTCGCGGTCACCGGCCGGACGATCGGACTTCCGCTGTTCGAGTCCATGGAGCTGCTCGGCCGGGACCGCGTGCTGGCCCGTCTGGACACCGCAGCCAAGAAGCTGGCCGCTCAGGCGTAGCCGCTGGTCAGGCGACCTTCGCGAGGAGGTCGCCCCAGGCGTTGCCGAAGTAGTTCAGATCGAACCCGGCCAGGGCCTCGTACGCGGCCTTGGCCTCGGTCTGGCGCGCCGTCGCGCGCTCCCGGATCTGCGCCGACAGGCGGCCGAGGTCCGGGGTCGGCTGGCCGGTCAGCGCGGCGAGGTCGCCCAGGCCGGCCACCGGGCGGATGAGGCAGGGCAGGCCGAGCAGTAGGGCCTCGGCCGCGCAGCGGCTCCAGCCCTCCCGCATCCGGGGGACGAAAACACCGACGTCACAGGCGCACAGCAGCCGCAGGTACCGCTCGCGCTCCACGTCGTAGTGCGTGCCGTCGAAGCCGATGGTGTTGCTGCCGCTGGTGATCACCCGCAGTCCGGGAGCCTCAGCCAGGGCTGCCGAGACCTTCTCGATGCCCTTCCAGTGCACGGCCTTGCCTGCGTAGACGCCGATCACGTCCGAGGGCAGTCCGAACTCCGCACGGCACTCGGTTCGGTCGAAGCCACGTGCTCGCTCGACCTCTGTCATGTCGAAGGCGTTGTAGATCACCCGTACGTCGCGGACGCCTCGGGCCTGGAGGAAGTCCGCCCAGTACGGGGCGACGCACACCACGGCGGCGCACTGCGGCAGCACCCGAAACAGGTGCTCCCAGAGCATGGCCTCCACCGGGGCGGAGTCGTGCTGCAACGGCTCGTAGTGGTGCAGGAGGAAGACTGTGCGGGCCCGCATCTCGGGCGTGAAGAGCAGCAGGCTCAGGTCGTCCCACACAAAGGTTCCGCTGGCGTTGTCCAGCGCCCGGACCGTTGGGGCCAGGCGGGCGAGGTGGCGGAGCTTGCGCCAGCGGCGGACGCGGTAGGTGCGCTTGTGGTCCGGAACCGTGCGCCACTCCACGTCGTCGGCCGTCGCCTCGTGGAGCATCCGCAGGTAGACCCGGCCGCCGGTCCGGCCGACCGGCTCCATCGAGTAGACGACCCGCTTCACGGACGTACCTCCTGTTGTTGTTGGACGTACTCAGCGTGGAGCAGCGCGTGCATGGCCTCCAGCTGGGGGCTGAGGCCACGGGCGGCTTCGGCGAGCGGGAGGTAGAAGTCCTCCAGGCTCTGGAGGAAGCGTCGGCGCCGGTCGAGGTTGGGCGAGGCGGCGAGATCGCGCAGGTTGTGGAGCCGGTCGGCGAGCCGGACGAGGAGGTCCTCGGGCGGGAGCGCGGCCTGCTTGAAGCGCCAGCTGGTCTCGTCGCCGACGGCCTTGGGGCGCTGTTCGAGGCGGTGGTCGGCTGTCATCGCCCGCAGGCGGCCGGTGAACGGGCCGCCGAGGTGCTGGACGAGCAGCGCCTCCGATTCGGGGGCCACCTCCAAGGCGTCGTGGAGGAGGGCGAGGAGCAGGGTCTCGGGGTGGCTGACCCTGATCTCGGTGCGCAAGAGCGTGACGACGGCCAGCGGGTGTTCCAAGTACGGGGTGCCCTGGTCGCGGGTGTGGCTGTCGTAGACGGTGAGGGCGAGGGCGCCGGCGACGCGGGCGCGGGACTGCCCGTCCGCGCCCCACGCGGCGGCGCCGAGCACGGTCAGGACGTGGTCCAGGTCGATGGGGTTCATCCGCCTCACCTCGTACGGAGGGACGTGGCATGGGGGTCGGGCACGTGGTCGGCGAGCAGCAGGGTGTCGCCGACCGCCAGGGCGTCGAGGCCCAGGTCCGCCGCCGCTACCACGGCCTGCTCGGCGGTCCGCAGGATCGGGGTGCCCTTGCGGTTGAAGGAGGTGTTCAGCAGCAGCGGCAGTCCGGTGCGCTCGTGGAACCGGTCCAGGAGTTCGTGCAGGCCCTGGTGGTCGGGGGGGACGGACTGGACGCGGGCGGTGCCGTCGTGGTGGGTGACCGCGGCGATGCGGTCCGCTCGGCATCGGCGGACGCGGGCGACACGGTTCATGAAGGGGTCGCCCTCCGACATGAACCACTCCGTGGCGTGCTCGGCGAGGACCGCCGGCGCGAAGGGGCGGTATGAGGCTCGCTTCTTGATCGCGTTGAGCCGGTCGCGCGTGGTGGCGTGGCCGGGGTGGGCGAGGATCGAGCGATGGCCGAGGGCTCGCGGACCGAATTCAAGCTGTCCCTGCACCCAGCCGACGATGTGGTGATCGGCGAGGAGCGTGGCCACCGTGGGTGCCAGACCCGGGCCGAGGTCGGTCAGCGCGCGGTACCCGGTCGGCACCGCAGTGGCCGGCAGGGCGCCCGGGTGCGGGCCCCAGGCCGCGTCGGTCGGCACCGGAAGGCGCTCCCGCCCGAGCTGGTAGTGCCAGCCGTACAGCGCGGCGCCCACGGCGGTGCCCGCGTCGTGTGGCGCCGGCGCCACGAAGAGGGTGTCGAAGCCGCTGTCGGCGGCCAGCTGGCCGTTGAGGTGGGAGTTCAGGGCGCACCCGCCCGAGAACACCAACGTCGAGGCTTTGGTGAGCCGTTGCAGGTGGCGGGCGGTGTGGACGACCGACTCGGCGAAGACCTCCTGGACGGCGGCGGCCAGGTCGGCCCGCTCGTGGTCCGGCTGCTCGGCGACGTTGTCGGCGGTCCAGGCCCGGCCCGCGAGCAGCAGCGGTGTACTGCTGTCCGCCGAGCCCCAGGGGTGATCGATGCGGACCTCGCCGTCGTCGCCGAGCCGGACCAGCTCGCGGATCTGCGCTCCGTAGCGCTGGGGATCGCCGAAGGCCGCGAGCGCCATCATGCTGCCCTCGGGCTCGTCGCCGGGCGGGATCACCCGCCGCGCGAGGTTCCGATAGAAGTGCCCGAGGGAGGAGTGAACGCGCCGGGGTCCGGCCGGGCTGGGCACGACGGTCGGAATGCCCTGGTGGAGGCGGTCGATGCGATCGGGTCGCAGGTCGTACCCGGTGATGCGCTCCCGGCCAGGGCCGAAGTCGGAGCCGAGGGAGGAGCCGCCGGCGTCGATAACGAGGCCGGCCGCGTGGTCGTGGCCGGAGAGCAGGTAGCCGGAGAGCACGTGGGCCGTGTGGTGGGAGAGGAGGCGGAGGTGTTCGCCGAGCGGGGCGGGCAGGAGGGCGGCGAGTTCGTCTCGCTCCTCGGCCAGCCACCAGCCGGCGGCGGGGTTGGGGCGCATAGAGGCGGCCCAGACGGCGTCGATGTCCTGCGGTTCGAGGCCGGCGGCCTCCAGGCACCACTGGAGCGCGCGGGTTGGGGCGGTGAGCATGCCCTTGCGGGTGGGGTGGTTGTGCTTGACGCCGCTCCAGCGTTCCTCCTCGGCCGCGTAGAGGCGACCGTCGACGACTAAGGCGGCGCTGGTGTCGTGGTGGAAGTTCAGTCCGAGGACTGCGGGCATGGTGGTGTACCTCCGGTCTGAGGTCAGACGATGAGGGCCGGGACGGGGAGGAGGGCGGTGCCGGAGTCGGTGTACTCGTGGCAGCGCAGGCAGAACCGGAAGTGGTGGCCGCGGGGCGCGAACACCTTGGCCGCGAAGTCCTCGTCCCAGATGCTGAATTCGCTGTCGTCCTTCGCCATGGCGTTGAAGCAGCGGTAGCAGGACCCATCCATCTCGATCATCAGGTGCTGGTCGAGGTAGCGGTCGCAGATGCCGCGCAGCTCGTTCGCCGGCTGGCCGACGTCGACGTGGTGCACATGGTTGGTGACGTGGATTGCTCCGTACCTGTCGCACAGCCTCGCGACCTGCGTGAGGCGGGAGGAACTGATGCCTTCCAGGACGCTGTTGATGACCACGGTCTTGCCGGCCTCGCGAAGGCGGGGCACGACGGCGTGGACCTCGTCGTAGTTCTCGTGCTCGTCGTCGCAGCCGATGAGGACCTGGTCGTACGAGCGGAGGGTGGCCTCCATGATCCGCTTGTTGCGGGCCAGGGTGATGGCGTTCGTGCCCAGAACTATGACCTTGTCGGGCAGGCGGGTGCGGGCCGCGTCGCTGAGGGCGGGGAAGTCCCGGTGCACGGTGGGCTCGCCGCCGTTGATGTGCAGCTGCTGGAAGGGGATGGTCTCCAGCCGGGCCAAGATGGTGGAGAACAGCTCCATGGACATGTTCTCGCCCTGGGCGCCGTCGGCGAAGATGCAGAAGTCGCATGACCGGTTGCACTTCGTCGTGATCTTGATCTTGGCCGTCTTCAAGGCGCGGGGCAGGGGCGCACGCGCGTGCATGGCGGGACTCCTTGTGTCAGGGATGGATGTCAGCGGGGGTGAGGCTGAGGAAGTCCTGCACGGTGGACTTCTGCCGGTGCCAGAGCGCGAGGGTCGCGCGCAGGGTGCCGGCGGTGGTCGGTCGGGTGGGGATCAGCGTCGCCATCTGGGCGGCCAGCCGCTGGGCGGAGGTGGCCTCGTCCGCCGCGAGCGCGTTCAGGGTTTGCGCGGCGGCTCGGAGTTCCTTCGCCTCGCGCCGGATCAGGTAGTCGGTTGCCACGCCGGGCGGCGGGTCGAGGTAGTACAGCCAGCGGGCGACGCGTACGCGAAGCATTCCGGCGGCCATGACCCAGTCGGTACGGGCGTGCTCCTCGCTCTGGCCCGCAGGGCGGTTCGCGTCGGGCACGCGACGCATGGCCGCCTCCAATGCGACATGGGCCGTGCGGAGGAGGTGACGCGGGCTGCGGGGAGGGGCGTCGGGTCGGTCTTCGGCGTGCCCGAGGAACAGCTCGGCGTACCCGTCCAGCCCATCCGGACGCCACTGCGTGAGGGCGGCCGTCTTGCCGGGGCAGCGGGTCCGTGTCGCGAGCGCGGCTGCGGCGAACCAGCACGGGGCGAGGTAGTGCCAGGCTACGCAGTGGCGCCGGTAGGCGGCGATGTCCTCAAACACGTTGTCGATGCTGTCCGCCGCCAGCTGGTACCGGCCGCCCAGCCGTCCCTGGAGGATTCCCTGGTAGAACCGCTCGTCGACCTCGCACCACGGCGCCATCTGCGCCCGGGACTTCCAGCGCTGGAAGTCCCGGGCGCTCCCGCTGATCAGCGACCAGGTCGCGAGCTCGGGTGCGGAGACGAGCCGTTCGTCCGCCTCGGCCATGGTGAAAGCGAAGCCAGGCGGGTGCTCCAGGAGACGCCGATGGGAGACCTCCCGGCCGACCGCGGCGGTGTGCGCGGCGGCCAGGCGGTGGTTCCACTCCTCCCAGTCGGCCGGGGCTTGGGGGAGGAGGACCCGTACGTCGATGTCGGAGTGGGGAGCCAGCAGGTCGGCCGGCTGCCACTTGTGGGTCAGCATCACCGCCCCGACGCCGTGGGCGTCCAGCTCGCGTTCGTACAGCGCTCCGAGCCCCGGGTACAGGGGCGGCGCCTCAACCATGACCATCACCGCTCTCCAGTGGAGGCGCGGGAGCAAGCGGGCTCGGCCGCGTTCGTGGTGAGCAGGGGGAGCAGGGGCAGGACCGGGGTGCCTTCGGGGCGCTCCATCCGGTCCCAGCGCAGGTCGTAGTCGACGTAGTGGAAGCCCTGCCAGGCGTCGTTGGTATTGCGGTCGAGCATTGCCTGGAAGAGGTGCACGAAGGCATCGCCGAGGGTGCCGTCGACGAGGTGGGGCTTCAGGGGGATGTCGCGGTTGTGGAGGATGCAGGGGCGGGCCACGCCCGTGGGCGTGATCTTGATGCGGTTGGCGTCGGAGCAGGTGGCACAGCTGGAGTTCGAGATGAAGCCGATCGAGCCCGCCCAGCCGTCCGGGCGGAGGTACTGCCCGGGGCTGCGCACCCCGAGCTCGTCCCTGCCGACCTCGCCGGCGTTCGCGAACCACTCGTGGAGGCGGTCGCGGACCTCCGCCTCGCTGATGAACTCGGCCTCGAACAGCGCCTGCGCGGGGCCGATGTTCTGGAGCTCGATCAGGCGGACGGCGATGGGCAGGTCGCGGGCGAGCTCGGCCACGGCGAAGGCATCGTCCAGGTAGGTGCGCTGGAGAACACAGTTGATCTTCACGCGCAGGCCGAGGGCGAGGGCGGTGTCGAGGGTGCGCCGGGTGATGCGTGGGTCGCCGCCGCCCATGATCTCGGCGGATCGGTCGGGGTCGAGGCTGTGGAGGCTGAGGTTGAGGTACGTCAGGCCGGCGTGGTGGAGCTTCTCGACGCTCAGGCCGCGGCGCAGGTTGCCGTGGCTGGTCATGCCGATCGCGGCGTCGGGCCCGAGGCCGTCGGCGAGGCCCGTGATCACGTCGAGGATGTCCGCCCGGAGGGTCGGCTCGCCGCCGGAGCAGTGCGCCTTCCTGATCTTCCAGGCGCCGGCCTCGGCGGCGATGGCCGCATAGTCGGAGGCGGTCAGGGGACGGTCCTTGTGCCCGTAGTCCGGCATGCAGCGTGGCTTGCAGAACACGCAGTCCAGGTTGCAGAGCGAGTTCAGGGTGAAGGCCAGGTAGGGGTGGTTGCGGCCGGTCGTGGCGAAGGCGGCGGCGAGGTCGTGGTGGCGCGTGGTGGGCATCGGTCAGCCTCCTACGAAGGGAGAGCGGGCAACTGGTACCTCGGCCAGGCCGTTAAGCGGCTGGTCGGTGAGGTAGCGGCGCAGGTTGTCGGCGAAGAACGCGACCGCCTCGTTCATGTACGTGCGGCTGAGCGTGGAGCTCTTCGGCGTGAGGACGACCCGGGGGTGGAGCCGCAGCGGATGGCGGGCAGGCAGCGGTTTTGGGTCGAAGACATCCAGGGCGGCGCCGCGAAGGCGGCCGGCGTTGAGGGCGGCCAGGAGGGCCGCCTGGTCGACGGTCGCCGCGCGGCCGAGGTTGAGGAAGACGGACTTCGGCTTGAAGGCCGTGAAGAGGTCGTGTTCGAAGAAGCGGTCCGTGGCCCGGGTGGCGGGCAGTAGATCGACCACCACGTCGGCGACGGCGACCGCCTGGTGCACCGCCGACGTGTGCATCCACGTGATCCCACCCTCGGCGGTCACCGGCGGCGTCCGCCGTACGCCGATGACGTCCATGCCGAAGGAGCGGGCCGCACGAGCGAGGCGTCCGCCGATGCTGCCGCAGCCGACGATGGTCATCGTCGCCCCCGCCAGGTCGAAGAACTCCTCGGCCAGGTCGTCCTTCCACCAGGCCCGCTTCCGCTGGGCGAGCTGGCTCATGAACAACCCGCGTGAGAAACCCAGGACCAGGCCCATGGCGTGCTCGGCCATGGGCCTGCCGTGGAACCCGTACGAGCGGGTCAGAGCCACCCCGACGGAGTGGGCCTCGGCGACGGGCAGATGGTCGGTGCCGGCGGCCGGGGACGCGATCCACCTCAGATGAGGCGCGCCGAACAGCCACGACGGTTTGAACGTCCAGCCGAAGTAGACGTGTGCCTCGGCGAGCTGGTGCGGCACGGCCTCCTCGGTCGCCGTACGGAACTCGACACCGGGGAAGGCGGCGGACAGCGCCCGCTCGTGCTCGGCGGACAGCCGCCAGAAGGAGTGTGGGGACTCCAGACTGATCAACACCACCGGCCGGTTCATCGCGCTCGGCCCTCCGCGCTGGACGCTGGCGCGAGAGCCCAAGGAGCGATGCGTTCGACGACGGAACCGATGCTCGCCTCGTAGTCGTGGCGCGAGCGCACCAGGGCCGCCCCGGCGCTCCGGAGCCGGTCGCGCTCTCGGGGCAGGACGGTCAGGGCGCGGTGCAGTGCGGAGGCCAGAGACCTGGCGTCCCGCGGTGCAGCGGTGAAGCCGGTCTCACCCTCGACGACGGTCTGGGCCAGCCCGCCGGCCGTGGTAGCCACCACCGGGCCAGCACCTGCCGCGAACGCCTCCAGGGGGATGCGACCGAAGGGTTCCTCTCGGGAAGGAACGACGACCGCGCGCAGGGCCGGGTTGTGCAGCCAGGCGCGGATCGCGGGGGTGAAGCGCGTGATCAGGGTCGCGTCCAGGCCGTAGGCACGGATGCGCGCTGCCAGGTCCTCCTGATACGAGGTGGGGCGCTCGTGCTCCTCCGAAGTCACGGCCGCCAGGACCAGGTGCGGAGCTCGGACCCCGCGCTCCTTGAGGAGGTGCAACGCCTCCAGGAGGTCGTCGAAGCCCTTCGTCGGCACGGCACGGCCCATGGCGAGCAGGAATCCGGCGCGTGCCTTGAAAGGCAGGGGCGGCGCGCTCGTCGGCCGGGCCATCTCCTCCTGGATCAGCCCGTTCGGGACGCTCACGATGCTTCCCCGAGGGACGGCGTAGCTGACGATGAGGTGGCCGCGCATATGGGAGGAGATGGCGCCGATCCGCCCGCCACGGACGGTCGCCGCCCGCAGAGCGTCGCGCTCCCAGCGGACTCGGGACATGTCCTTGGGCCGCGTCAGCGCCGTCGTGGAGCGGGGAACGAGCAGCAGGTCCGTGGTCGGCGACGTGTAGGGGGCCAGCCCGAGGAACGGGATGTCGAGGCCGATGAGAAGGCACCGGCTCGCTCGATCAGCGATACGCGCGGCCGCCTCGCCTGCCAGGTCGCACAGCTGCACGGAGCCGTGGATCGAGTCCGGCGCCGCCGGGACCTCCGGGATCGTGATGACGTCGGCCCTGGCCTGCCGCAGCATCCGCTGGACTTCGCCGGCCCACCGCCGGTCGCGCGCTCCCTCTGTCTCCGACACATGCGGGGTGATGACGGAGAGGTGGCCCGGCGGCAGCAGGCGGGTGAGGGCCGTGAGGAAGGCGCGGTTGCTGAAGCCGGTACCCGACGCCGCGCCATAGAAGCCCTCGTGAAGGGCGACGACGACACGGGGCTGGCGCACCGCCTCCGGTACGGCGGCCGTCGGCGGGGGAGGTGGAGTGGCATGGTCGATGCGCACCGTGTGGTGCCTCCTTCGAAGAAGGGGTGTCGTGGGCGTGGACATCAATGGGTGCCGTCGGGCGAGTGGTGGGACCCGCGCCTGAGTCGGCACCAGGCACGGGTGCCGTGGGTACCGGTCGTCAGCGACCAGGCATCGGCCAAGGCCTCGACGATGACCAGCCCTCGTCCCGACTCGGCCTCCTCCTCAGCAGCCGGAGGAGCGGAGGGCGCGGGGTCAGAACAGCCGCCGTCGGTGATCGTGATCTCGACTTCCAGGCCACCGGCGGTCTGACTCCAGCGGTCGACGCACAGGACCAGAGGCGGCCTGCCCGAGGCGAACGCGTTCGTCGCGAGCTCCGACGTGATCAGGCGGGCGTCATCAAGCAAGGCCGCCTCGGCGCCGTGGAGTGCGACCGTCACAGCCTCCCGGGCGACTTCGGCCGCCTTTGGCCCGTACGGCAGATCCGTGATCAACGTGATCGCGGCGGCGCCGTCGGTGTGCCCGAACGCCGGGACGCGGGCCGGACGCTCGGTGTCGTGGTCCAGCACACTGCCGAGACGGCTTCGGGAGGTGCTCGTGCGGTGTCTCAAGGCCCACCTCTTTCTCCGTCGGCACCGAGGGCGGCGCCTTCCGCCGGGATCCAAGAACACCGGAGGAGGGGGGTGGCGCAGGACCCGATCAACGGGTCAACTCGGTCAACTTCCTTGAGAAGGAGGTGAATCAGCCGTCCGAGGGCGTCACCATGAGGGAGCGCGAGAAGTGATGGATGAACCACTGGGGCAAGAGGTGGTCGCACGTGGCACCGCAGGCAGGGCAACCCAACGACGTACTGGCGGGGTGCCTGGATGAACTCGGATGGAGCCCCAAGGCGCTTGCTCGCAAGCTGAACAGGGTGTTCGGAGCGGGGACGGTGGCCGAGTCGGCGCCGTACCACTGGCGGGACGCCGGCTCGTTGCCGCGTTCGCCGTTACCGATGATGGCCGCCTACGTGCTCTCCCAGGAACTGGGTAGACCTGTCTCGGTGGCCGAACTCTGGCAGGGCCGCGTGGGCGACTCCTCGGCGCTCGTCCCTGCGGACACGGATCTCGCACGGCCCTGGACCGTGCAGGGTATGGAGGCGATCGTGGAGGACTGGGTGATGGGAGGGCTCGTCGACCGACGCCGGTTCCTCGCGATCTCGGGCGCGGGGCTTCTCGCGATCGTCGCCCAGTATCTCGACGGCACCGCGGGGCGCGGCCAATATGCACCTCGGATCACGCCGTCCGTGGGTGCCGATCCGCTCGTGGACCAGGTCGAACAGCACCTGCCCATGCTTTCCGCGCTCGACGACGAACACGGTGGGGCACGTCACCTCCCTTACGTGGGTGCCCAGTTCCGTGCGGTCGGGCTGCTGATCCGCGAAGGCGGTCATGCTCCCGCCGTCGCGAGCCGCCTCATCCGTGCGCTCGCCGAGATCGGCCAGCTGGCTGGCTGGATGGCCTTCGACGCCGCCGACCACGGCCTGGCACAGCGCTACTTCGCCACCGCGCTGCGGGCAGCGCACCAGGTGAACGACCTGCCCCTGTGCGCCCACATCCTCGGCGACCTCTCCTTCCAGGCGGCCAGCCGCGGCCACCCCGCGGATGCCATCGCCCTCGGCGAGGCCGCCCGCCGAGCCAGCGACGCCGCCCCGCCAGTCGTCCGGGCATCCGTCCTGTCGCGGCTCGCCTACGCGTACGCCGCTGCCGGCCGGGACAACGACTTCGCCCACACCCGCGGGGCCGCCCGCGAGCTGATCGCCGGCCGGGACGGTAGCCAGGAGGAGCCTCGCTGGATGTACTTCCTCACCGACAACCACCTGGACTGCCAGGCGGGGTACGGCCTCATTCAGATGGGCCGCGCGCAACTGAAGGCCGACGGCGGAACGAGAGGACGGAGGTTCCTCGCCCAAGGGGCGGAGATGCTCCGCTCTGGAGCGTACGACGTCCCGCGAGGCGACCCCAGTCAGCGCAGGGCCATGTTCGAAGGGGCCTGGCTGGCCCTGGGGCACAGCGCCCACGGTGACCTGGAGGCCGCGTGCGAGATCGGCCAGATCGCCGCCGACCGCCTCGATGCCGTGCGCTCGCCTCGCAGTGCGGCCCTGCTCCACCAGCTCGCCGCAGACCTGCGGCGCCGACAGCGCAACTCCCACGTGCGCAGCTTCCTGCCGGTCCTGGAACACGCCCTCGCCGAACACGCCCCGTCGACGCCACCTGGCCGTTAGGGTCGGGATCATGACCGCAGGGGAGCGCGTTGTCGTTGTCGGGGCTGGGGTGGCAGGGCTCACCACCGCCGTCGTTCTCGCCGAGGCCGGTGCTTCGGTGCACGTGATCGCCGAGCAGATGCCCGGCGTCACGTCGCTGGCGGCGGGGGCGATGTGGGGGCCGTACCTGGTCGAACCGAAGGACAAGGTCAACCAGTGGGGGCAGCGGTCCCTGGAGATCTTCCGCGAGCTGGCGGAGGACCCGTCGACGGGCGTCAGGCTGACCAGCGGCATTGAGGCGTCCCGCACGGCCGAGGCGCCACCGGACTGGGCTATCACTCTGCCAGGCTTCCGGCCGTGCAAGCAGACCGAGCTTCCGGCCGGGTTCACCGCCGGGTACCGGTTCACCGTGCCGCTGATCGACATGCCCACCTACCTCGACTACCTCCTGCGTCGGCTTGATGCCGTTGGAGGAACGGTTGAGCGGCGACACCTGACCTCGCTCACGGACGCCGATATGGCCCCCGTGATCGTCAACTGCGCCGGACTGGGTGCCAAGGACCTGGTTCCGGACCCGGACCTGCGGCCCATCCGCGGTCAGCACGTCGTCGTCACCAACCCGGGTCTGACCGAGTTCTTCTCCGAGGACACAGGTCTCTCGCCGGACCTGCTGTGCTTCTATCCGCACGGTGACACCGTCGTCCTGGGAGGCACCGCCGTCGACGGTGAGGGCGACCTCGCCTCCGACGACAGTGCGGCGGCCGACATCCTGGCCCGCTGCGCCAAGGTCGAGCCTCTCCTAGCCGAGGCACGTGTTCTGGAGCACCGGATCGGCGCTCGGCCAACGCGGGCCACGGTCCGCGTGGAGGCCGATCGACAGGAGGACGGCAGGCTGGTCGTACATAACTACGGGCACGGAGGCGCTGGCGTCACGCTGTCGTGGGGATGTGCTGAGGAGACTGGTGGGTTGCTGAACGCCTCCTGACGGAGTGTCCGAAGGGCTACGACCCAGTACACGTGCGATGCGGGCGACTGGCCCTCATCTTCGCCAGCACGACGTGTGTGACCAGGACTTGCCACCTCCTCAGCGCCAAGTCCAGTTGCGGAGGGCGTGTCGCCCGCGGTGACTCGGTACCGGAACCTGGCCTCTGCGACGTTTCTCCGCTCAAGTTCGGCTGACAGGTAGAAGCCGCCGAAGCCAGGGATGGTCGGGCACGATCACGTTGATCGCGTCCGCCAACCAGGCGCGCGCCGGAGCGTCGAGCAGCGGCAGTACAGCTTCGAAGTCGGCCTCGTCCTTGTTCCGGGTCGCCTTGGCCTTGTAGAAGAGTTGGACCTCGGGCGCGAGATACGGGATGCCCGTCTTGCTCGTGCGCCCGAGCTGGTGGATCGGGAGCCGGATTGCCGGGTCTCGCCGCGAGACCCATTGGGTGCCCTCCGCCTCGTCCAGCATGAGCTGGATGGACCAGGGGGCCTCGGGCGTGCGGCGGCACCAGATGTCGTGCAGTGGCTGCGGAAGAACCTCTCCAGGAAGCCACGTTCTCAGCCTTCCCTGGCCGGGCGGGTCCGCCACGTAAAGGTCCCAGCTGGCCAGGAGGCCCCGTGCGCGGACCTGGTCACGCCGGAGAACCAGGAGGTCGAGATCGCCGTGTGGCCGCAACTCGTGTCCGACCGCGAGTTCGATCGCGTAACCACCGGCAATCCACCACGGGAAGTCCGCCTCGGTGAAGACCGTGGCCACGTCCTCGGGACGAGCTGGCACCCAGCGTCCCAACACATCAGCACTCACCCACACATACTCCCAGTGACCAGACGGATGGCAGCACAGTGCTGCCCGCGGGCCGCGCCGCAGCCCGTACCGAGGACATCTGGCAGGCGCCCTGGCTTCGTACCCCTTCATGTGGCCCCTGCGGTCGCAACCGCCGTACTGTTCAGTGCGCTCGAACGCGTCTAAAGGGGGACACGACTATGCCGGACCGCAGCGCCGAAGTGCGTGCGAAGACGCGCGACCGCATTGCTTCGTACCAGGAGTCCAAGGATCGCTGGAACCTGTTCCGGAGCCTCAAGAACCTCATCGAACAGGCCGTCCGCGACTACGAGCACCGCGCCCTAGTGGAGCTCCTTCAGAACGCCCACGACGCGCATGACGCCGACGACCCCGGGGGCAGGGTCCTGATCACGCTCGACCACGACGAGGGCCCGCACGGCGCGGTGTACGTGGCGAACACCGGGCGGCCCGTCAGTCGCAGCAACTTCGACGCGATGACCGACATTGCACAGTCGGACAAGCGACCGGAGGAGGGCATCGGCAACAAGGGGATCGGCTTCAAGAGCGTTCTCCAGCTGACCGGAGCACCCCAGGTCTACTCGGTCGCCGAGGAGGGAAGCCAGGTCTTCGACGGCTATCGCTTCACCTTCGCCGACGAGGCCTCGCTCAAGGACTTCCTGGGCGGCGACGCGACCCTCGCGGCGGAGGTGGCCGCCGACGTCTTTCACCTCTGTCTGCCCGTGCCCCTCGACGGCGTCCCCGACGCCGTGAACTGCTTCGCGGCCGACGGATACGTGACCGTGCTGCGCCTGCCGCTCAAGAGCGAGGAGGCCCGGGCCGAGGCGGCCGAGCAGCTGACCGCGCTGTCCGCCGGCCCGCCGGTGCTGCTCTTCCTGCGCCGCATCGGGTCGCTCACCATCGAGGAGAGGCAGGACGGCGAGGTCGCCCGGCGCACCCTGGTCCGGACCGAGCGGGTGGACGCCGTCCTCGACTGGCTCACGGTCAGCACGGTGACCGTCGGCGACGGAGATGCGTTTGTCCTCCTCGACCGGCAGGTGGCGGCGGACGAGTTCGGCGACGCGATCGAGCGCAGCGTGCTCGGCGACCACATCAGTGAGGGATGGCGCGACTGGCAGGGAGACGCCCGGGTCACCCTCGCGATTCCCCTTGGGGACGGACCGGCCGAAGGACGCCTCTACACCCACCTGCCGATGGGCGAGCAGGCCGTTGCCCCCCTGCCGGCCCATGTGAACGCGCCCTTCTTCGCCAAGCTCGCCCGCGTCGACCTCGAGAAGACGGTCCCGCTCAACGACTTCCTCCTGGACGAGCTGGCCGTCCTCGGTGCCGAGACGCTCCTCGCCTGCTCCGCCGGGACCGTCGAGCTCCCACCGACCCTGTGCGCCGATCTGCTGAGCTGGGACGCGTCCATGTCCGACCGGCTGACCCGGGCCTTCGAGCGGCTCGGAAACGAGGTCGGCACGGCCCCGGTCGTCCCCTTGGCTCCCGGCTCCCGGCGGTCGTGGGCCTCCCTCGCAGAGACCCGCCTGTGGGACGACAAGGACCGGACCCTCTTCACTACCGACCGGCTGACCAGGGAGGCGGACGCCGTACTCGTCCACCCGTCCGTCACCGGGCACCGTGCGGCCCGGCTGGAGAAGGCCGTGGTCACGCTCGTCGGCCGCTCGTTGCGGCCGTCGGACGAACTCGTGGCGACCTGGGCCGAGAGCCTCGCCCGCCGCCTCGCCGGTGCACCCTTCCAGGCGGAAGACTGGGCACGCTTCTACGACGAGCTCGCCGGCTGCGTCGAGCGGCCCCGCTCCCTCCAGGGCCGCCGCATCCTCGTGGACGATGAGGGAAAGCTCCGCAAGTGCAACACGGCCGACGGCAGGACGCCCCGGCGCGCCACGGCCTTCTTCTCGCCCAGGGCGGACGGCGAGGACCAGCCGGGCTCCGCACGCACGGGCCGGGGCCCCGGCTTGCCGCGGTCGCTGCGCCACCGGGTCTTCTTCGTGTCGCGGAAGACCAGGCCGCCGTCCTCCAGCATCCGGCGGCCCGGCTGCTTGCTCGTGACACCGATTCGACCACTGCCGTACAGCGAGAACGGGTCGAAGCAGAACGCGGCCTCGGCGTGGACGTCGCGGCCGATGAAGACGCCTTCGGCCCCCAGACCGCCCTCGGCGACGAACGGATAGGCCCCGGAAGCGGTGGCGGTGGTCATCCGGTGGGCGGGCAGACGGAGCTTGCCGCCGCGGGCCGAGACCGGTCCGGGCCGCCCGGCCGGCGGGTAGACCGGCCGCAGCTCCGGATCGGCGGTCTCCTGGGCACGGTGCTTCGGGGGCGTTCCGGCGAGGCGGGCCTGGCGGTGGGCGTCGGCGAAACCGGCGCGGGCTGCCCTGCGCTCGGTGCGCGATGCCTTGTGGGGCACGAACAGGTGGGAGGCGCTGGCGCGGGTACGGGGCATGAACGTTTCTCCGGGTGGGGGCGGGTCAGCGGCGGGTGAGGCCGGTGAATGGGGAGTGCAGGTCGGCCGGGGTCGTCCGGCGGCGGACCAGGCGCGCGGTGCGCTGATGGCGCTGGCAGACGGTCAGCTCTGGCGTCCCTTCGGGAAGGCCGGACCGGCACGCCGGCGGGGTCCGGCGCACGCTGTCGCGAGCGGCAGGGCGGCGGCGGCCACCGGTGTGTCGGGGTGGCCGTGCTCCTCCCAGTAGCGGCGCAGGCTGTCGCCGGAGTCCGGGACGGTGCGCTCGATCACCTGGATGCGGGCGATCTGCCCGGTCCTGGCGAGCGCGGCCAGAGCACGCCCCCAGCCGGAGACGTTGGCGTGCTGGGTGCCCGGGTCGAGCAGCGCGTAGGCGCGGGAGGAGACCTTGACGACGGCGGTCAGCGTGCCGTTGTGCGGGTCGTGGACCGCGCCGTACCGGCCGTCCGGGGCGGTGGCCACGCGCAGGCTGGCGGCGGTGCCGGGCAGGTGGAGCAGTCCCTCGCGGGTCGGCCGGCGCGAGGGGCGGGTGAGCCAGAGGAGCTGGCCGCGCATCCGGCGCAGCGCGTACCGGACGACGATCGGGGTCCAGTCGGCCAGGGCACGGCCCCGGTGGCGGACGAAGACGAACAGAGCGATGACAGCCCACAGGGGGATGAGCGCGAGGGCCCCGACCACGCCGCGGGCGAGGATCACGGCGAGAAGGAGAAGGCCGGTGAGGCCGGCGGCGAGGAGCTGCGGGGCGGTCAGGCCGAGCAGGACGCCGCGCCTGCTGCGGTGGGGGAACTTCACGGCGGCCGAGGGGACTTCGGCCTGGTGCTTACCGGACATGAGGGTTCCAGACGGTGGAGGTGAACGAGAGACGGGGCGGGCGGCACTCTTCTGGAGGACACGGCGGGGCTCCTTCGACGGTCGAGTCGGGAGGGGGGCGGGCTGCGGAGGGGGCAGCCCGCCCCCGGTGGGGGAGGGTCAGGAACCCTCAGGCGGCTGGGTGGGGAACACCCAGGGCGTCGGCGCCGGCGAGCCGGTGGCTGCCGCCGAGGGCCCGGCGGGCGGCGTGGTGCCGATGTGGCTCACGCCGCTGCCCGGAGCCGACGTGCTGGTGGGACGACCGGAGCTGCCGCTGACGACCTGGGCACCCGGCTGGGAACCTTCCGCTTCCTCTTCGCCGGGCCGGGTGATGAGCGGCGGGATGCCGGGGCGCTGGATCAGGGCCCGGCCCTTGTCGCCGGTCGCGTTCGGGTCCTCGCCGTAGCGGAAGCGGGTCTGCGGCTTGGGCGGTCCGGCGTCGATGCCCTCCTTGCTGAGGTTGCCGCCGGCAGGATTGATGCCGGAGGCGACACCGTCGGCGCCCGCGCCGGGAACCTGGCTCGGTCCCTGGGGAGCGGGGGTTCCGGTCCCGACCCGCATCGCCAGGCTGCCGGCGGTCTTCGCCGCCCCGGCGGCGACGGCCATGCCCGCGACGCCGGTGCGGTGCAGGTCGTCGTGGCCGCCGCCGTCGCTCGCCCAGTGGACGAACTTGTACGTCGCGTACGGGCAGAGCAGCACCAGGACCATGACGACGATGCCGGCCATCGCGTCCGACAGGGCCGACAGACCGTCGTTGGCGTCGCTCTTGCCCATTGCGGAGACGCCGATCAGGAAGACCACGGTCATCAGAAGCTTCGAGACGATCAGGGTGGCGGTGGCCTCGATCCAGCCCCGGCGCCAGCGCTTGGCGACCTCCCAGCCGCCGCCCGCGCCGGCGAACACGGCGAGGGCGACCATGATCAGGACGCCGACCTTCCGGGCGACCATGACGCCCCAGTACAGGAAGGCACCGATCGCGCACCCGAAGGCGACCAGGGCGGGAACGCCCCAGCCCAGGCCGTACATCGCCCCCAACTGGTTGATCTTCACGACGCGGCGGATCGCGTCGTCGACGGAGGTGTTGGCGGCTTGGAACAGTCCGTCGGACAGGGCGTCGACCACGGTGATGGCGATGGTGGTGAAGGCGATGGCGGAGAAGCTGAACAGGACGCCGGTCATGGTGCCGATCGCGGCCTGGGCCAGGGCCCGCTCGTCGCGCCGCCAGGCCGCGAACATGAGCTGGATGCAGAAGATGCCCACGGTCAGCGCGAGCCCGATGGGCAACAGAAGCTCGTAGTTGTCCCGGAACCAGCCGGCGTCGAGGTCGATGGCGGTCGTCTCGTTGACGGCCTTGGCGGCGAGGTCCGCCGCGCTGGCCGCCAGCTCTCCTGCCGACTTTGCGATCCACGCGCCGATGCCGTCGGTGACGGCCCCGGCCGGGTTGGTGACGAAGTCGACGGCGGTGCACACCTTGTCCATCATCGGAAGGCCGCAGACGTCCATGGGGGTACCTCCTTTCGTGAACGGGACTCAGGGCGCGACGGACGGCATGACGCCGGCCAGGGTGCAGGGCTGATGTGGGCGGCACTGGACCGCGAGGGTGGTGGAGCGGCTCTCCGCGCCACCGGCGGGCGAGCCCTTCCAGGCGATCGCCTGCTTCCCCGAGACCGTGACGGCGTAGACGTACGCCTGGGTGATCGCGCCGGGGTCCTCCTGAAGGGCCCGGGTGAAGGCGTTCGGGAAGTGCCCCTCGTTCACGGTGGCCGTGGCGAACTGGCCGTTGGCGGCCATCTCCTTCCACAGCACCGCCGAGGGGATACCTCGGTCGACGGAGGCCGCGTCGGCGTACTTGGCCTCCGGGGTCAGCCACGCGTGCAGAGCGCGCCGCAGTTCGGCCTGCGGGTACGCCCGGGTGTCGTACGACCACAGCGCCGCCGCGGCCGCCTTCCCGAAGGCGATCGGGTCGGTGGTCCTCGGCGGAACCGGCAGGGCGCGGGGGCGGGTGCTCACCGTGGGCGGCCCGGACGGCGTGACGGCCGAGGAGGAAGTCGGCGGCGAACTCGGACGCGGGACAGGGGCCTTGGCGGGTGCCCTGCTGTCGCGGGTGAGGTAGGCGGCCAGGCCGGCGAGGGCGAGGAGCACTGCCAGGACGACGGTGCCGAGCAGCGCCCGGCGGCGCACGCGAGATGCGCCGCCGGGGTTGGAGGAGTGGGAAGGCATCAGCGGACCTGCGTCCCCAGCGTGCTGAAGAACGCGACCACGCCGTTCGCGGCGCCGAGCAGGAGGGCCGCGCCGGCGCTCACCAGGACGCCCTTCTTGCCGTTGGCTTCGGCCTGGTGGCCGCCGGAGTGGTGGCCCCAGGCCCACACTCCCGCGCTGACGGCGAGGGCGCCGACCACGGCGATGAGCCCGAAGAGGTTGATGGAGCCCATCACCTGCTTGAGGACATTCAGGCCCGGCAGCCCGCCCTCGTTCGGCTTGATCCCGGGGTCGTAGGCGAGCTGTATGACCTGTTCGGCGAGATACATGAGAACTCCAGTTCGAATGAAGGCACGCCGAAGCCCGTGAAGGTGGAGCGGCGGTGCGAGAAAGGGGAGAGGGGGAGAGATGCCGGTCAGACGACTCGACGGACCGCGAGAATCCCGGACTTCCAGGCGGCGACGGTCGTGATGCGGACGACGTCGCCGGTGCGCGGGGCGTGCACGACCAGGCCCTGACCGATGGCCATGCCGACGTGCTCGGGAACGGCGGCCGTTCCCTCGGTGAAGATCAGGTCACCCGGCCGAAGGGCGTCGGTCGAGACCGGCTTGCCCTCCTTGACCTGCGTGTACGTCGTACGCGTCAGGGTGACCCCGGCGGCCTTGTACGCCTGCTGCATCAAGGAGGAGCAGTCGCACCGGGCCATCGCCGTGTCGCCGTGGGAGTCGGTGCACGTCCCGCCCCACTGGTACGGCGTGCCGAGCTGTCCGAGCGCCCACCGGATCGCCGTCTGGACCTCCCGCGGAGCGGTCGCGGGGATGCTGTACTTCTCGGGCAGCGCGCCGGCTGGGATGGTGCCGAAGTCGGTTCCGTCCCCGTCGGCGGCACAGCCACCCGTGGCGCCGGGCGCAGGACCGTCCGGAACCGGCGACGCACCACCGCCACCGTCACCGGTTTTCGGCAGCAGGGGCTCGATGGCCTTCTGCAAGGCCGTGGCCAGCGGCTCCCACTTGGCGTACGCCTCGGGGAAGCCCGACTTCTGCACCGCCTGGGCGGCCTGCGTGACGGACAGGGACTGCCAGCCCGAGACCTGCCGGAGTCCCTCGTAGAACTTGGTCGAGGCGTGCACCGGGTCGAGGATCTCGTTCGCCGTGCCCCAGCCCATCGAGGGACGCTGCTGGAACAGTCCCAGCGAGTCGCGGTCGCCCCAGGGCAGGTTCCGCAGGCCGCTCTCCTGCAGGGCGGTGGCCAGGGCCACGACCTGCCCGCGGGCCGGGATGTTCATCGCGACGCCGGTGGCCTGGATCGTCTTGGCGAAGGGGATCTGCTCGGCCGGATTGTCCAGCCCCGGCACGGAGACCGACGCCGTGCCGCCCCCTGCCAGGATGGCCTTCACCTGGTCGGCGACCGCCGCGGTGTCCACGGACTGCGCACCGTCGGTCGGGCAGGAGGCCGAAGCGGTGCCGGCGCCGAAGGCGAGGACCGGCACGACCAGCAGCATCGAGCCGGCCGCGCACAGGCCGACGACGCCCTTGGTGGTCTTCTTCATCGTCGCCGCCGTTCACCGAGGCGGCGGGGCCGGTCGGGTGACGGCGTCGGGTCGGGGCGCGGGGGTGTCAGGACATGCTGCATTGCAGCGGCTCCTCGGTGTTCGTAGGAGACGCGGTGCCGGCTTCTCGTGCAAAGCCGCCGGCACCGCGCCGATGCGCATCCGCCTCTCGGGCGGGCCCGGGGCCAGAGGAGTTAGCAGCTCCCGGACGCCGGTCTCAGGTCACGCGCGGCAGCCAGCCGCGCTCGTAATCTCAGGCGGTACACAAGGGCCTCCGGACGGCATCGGGAAACGCGTGGGCAACGTGCTTTCCTGCTGGCCCGATTGGACGAGACAGCACGGATAAGCACAGGTCAGCGAGGTGGAGCGAGGCTCCTTCCCGGCGACACGGCGAGACAGTAGACCGCGATTCCGGCCGCACCAAACGACCTCCGGCCCTGGCCCCGAGCCACCGCCGCCTCGTTAGGTCCGGCCGGAATCCACGGCTAACCTCCGGCACAACCCCGCCAGAGACGAGCGCCGTTGAGCGCTGTCCGGCATGGGTTCCACGACCCTCCGCCCCCCGAAGAGAGGCCCTCCCCCATGAGCTACACGTTGCACCGAGGCGACGCCCTGACCGTCTTGAAGACCCTCCCGGACGAGAGCGTCAACGCCGTGATCACCGACCCTCCGTACAACTCCGGCGGCCGTACGAGCGCGGAGCGCACCGGACGCACCGCGCGCGCCAAGTACGTCACCAGCAACAGCGCCCACGACCTCGCCGACTTCCCCGGCGAGAACCGCGACCAGCGCTCCTACCGCTCCTGGCTGACCGAACTGCTCACCGAGGCGTACCGGGCCTCGACCGAGCACGCGGTGGCCATGGTCTTCTCCGACTGGCGCCAGGAACCGACCACGACCGACGCCCTGCAGATGGCCGGCTGGACCTGGAGCGGCACCCTCCCGTGGATCAAGCCCGCCAGCCGGCCCCGCAAGGGCGGGCCGAAGCAGGACTCCGAGTTCATCGTCTGGGGCGTCAAGGGATCCCTCGACAACACCCGCGACCTCTACCTCCCCGGGCACTACATCGCCTCCCAGCCCCGCAAGGACCGGGTCCACATCACCCAGAAGCCCGTCGAGATCATGCAGCAGCTCGTCCAGATCTGCCCCGAAGGCGGCACCGTCCTCGACCCGTTCACCGGCAGCGGCTCCACGGGCGTCGCCGCCCTCCGGGAAGGCCGGAACTTCGTCGGCGTCGAACTCTCCCCGCACTACGCCGACGTCGCCGAACAGCGGCTCCGTGACGAACTCGACCAGGACGACTTCGACCTCGCCGGACCGGAGAACTGATCATGAGAACGACGCCGTCTATACCCGCGGGCCACAGACGCCGAAGGGCGGCTGGAACATCGAGAACCGATGCTCCAGCCGCCCTTCCGCTTGTCTCAGGCCGCCTCGAACGCCCGCCGGATCAACGGCGCAGTCTTCTCCAGGTCCGCCGCCGAGGCAATCCGCATCTCCAGGTCCCCCGTCCCCAGGTGCCCGACACCGCGCATGTCCCGGGTGAAGCCCTCCTCCAGCACGACCGTGTCCGGGTCGAGTCTGAGATAGACCAGGATCACCTCGTGCTTCGGACGGAACAGGACCGAGGCCACGTTCACCAGCCGCCGGTAGGCGACGTAGTGCTTGAGGGGCACCACCTCGACCTCGCCCCACGCCGTCAGCGCCTCGTCCACCTCCGCGAACAGATCCCGAAGGCAATCCGGGACAAGGCCGGCACTCGCCGGCGAAGTCGCAGCCGGGGCCGCCGGGGAATCCTCGACCGCCGCGTCCCGCTCGCGCCGCCGCCGAGGCACCGTGCCGGGCGCCCCCGGCGAGGAGTCCACCAGCAGCAGGCTCAGCAGCCCGCCCTCGAAGACCCGGTAACGCACCAGGTCGATCCGCTCCGGCAGCCGCTGCACGGCCACCCGATCGTGGTGGGAGAAGCCGGCTGCGATGCAGACCATCCGCGGACGCCGCCAGTCGATCGACTCGGCCGCCTCCGCCCCCAGCACCTTCCTGACGAGCGCCTCGAACTCGAGCTGCGCCGACTCCAGCCACGCCATGTAAGAGACGGCCTGCGACAGCACCCCGCTGTCAGAGCCCTTCTTGAACTCGATCACCACCGGACTGCCGTTCTCGTCCAGCCCCAACGTGTCGATCCGCCCCCGATGCCACGGACCGGTCGCGTACTCCGACGCCAGGAACCGGATCCCGAGCATCTGCTCCAGCCCGGCCTCGACCCGCCGCTGCAGCTCCACCTCCAGCGCCACCGTCGAACCGGACAGCTCGACATCCCGCCCGTCCGTGTCCTGCCGGAACAGCATCAGCTCCGCCACCAGCACCCCCTTCGTGATCTCCGCAAGAAGACCAATCAACGGGAGCGTCTGGGTATTCCGCTTGAGCAGAGGGAGGACGGCTTGGCTCGATCCCCGGGCCAGTACGCTCGTGTCAACGTTCGTTGTCTCCTGGCTCCTCCCCGAACGTTCGGGGCCCTCCAGTTCGACCGATGGAGAGGGCCAACTGCAGGCTGCCCGCATGACCTCGGCAGACCCAGTGGCTGCTCCGAACCTGGTTCATCGGGCCACATCTGGCGATCCGCTTGGACGGTCGGCGGCCGGACGTACAGTGTCGAGGGGCGTAGCTTCTCGAGGGCGGGTGGCGGACGCAGGGCATCCCGCAGGTCGAAGGTGGGGCATGGACAACAGCGAGTACGACGAGTACGAGGCCATTGTCAGAGTCCGGAAGGGCGCGCGTTTCACGCAGTCGAGGAAGACTGAGGGCGCTCATCGCGGCATGACACGTGACCCCGACACCAATCAGGTGGGTCAAGCCGAGATCTTCTTGAAGGAAGACGAGCCGGATCCGTTGGGGATGTACCCGCAGGGTTGGCTCGGCTCTGACCGGCACGAGTCGGAGGCCCGAGCGCAGGAGCGTCGAGAGAACGCGGAAGTCCTCGCCGAGGTGCTCGTCCAGATCGGCCTCAGATTGGCGGAGAAGGCCGCGCCGCACGTCAGGAAGTGGTGGAACGAACAAGCGCTTCAGGTAGTGAAGGCGAAGTGGACCGACCAGGCGCTCCCGTCCGTGAAAGCGAAGTGGAGCAGCGTGGTACGAAGCCGCACGAGTGACCGCCGGGCTGAGGTCGCGGAGGACCTGCCGGAAGTTGTCGCTGTTTCAGGCGATCAGCGGACGACCCTGAGCGCCTCGGATGCGCGGAAGCGGCTCGCTGAGGCAGTGATGGCCAGGCTTTACAGTGACGAGCAGCTACGGCTGGTGCGCAACGCCCGGGTCGTGGACGAGGGGGAGGACGGTCCGGTGGAGCTGAGGGCGACGGACGAGCTCACGCCTCAGCGCATTGGGGAATACGTCGCGTTGATGCTCGAGGAGAACCCTGCGCTGCTCGGCAAGGACCCCCTGGCCGAACTCGGGAAGATCATTGCGAAGATTCCAGCCTACGGCGGCTACGTTCCCATCCCGAGAACGGAAGGTGCGCTGTCGCACGCCGACGGGAACGACTGACGAGCGGGCAAGGAGGCGACCGCGGTGGCTGAGCCCCAGCCGGAGAGCCAAGTCGTGTTGCCCGAGGGCTGTCACTGGGCTGCCGTAGCCTGGCTGGCGTGCCACTAACGCCAGTCCCGCGCGGCCCGAACGGCGGCGCGGAGGTGGCACATTTCGGCATGGCTCTGAGGCGTAGGAACATCGTCTGGGCGCGCCAGCCGCTGGCGTGGTCGCGACGATGGCTCCTGCGTGTGATTTACCCTGCGGAAGAAGGCCGAGGCGATGTGGGATGGTCTGAATAGCCGTCAGCGTAGCTACTTGCTTGCCTGCTTTCGTGAAGACCAGGAAGCGGAGCGCCGCGCCAAGGCGGCCCGGTCCACCTATCAGGACCCAGGGCCAGCGTCCGCATGGCGCAAGTTGCCGTTTTCGATCAAGGCCGAGCTTCCGTTTGCCGAGTACACCCAGATTCAGAGACGCCTCCGCGAGGAGGGCTGCCTCGACGCTGGAGCCGGAGCCACCCTGCATGCCCTTGCCCGCAGAGGACTTCTGAAGATCACTGAAGACCGGATCGAGGTTCCGGAGGTCGGTCTCGTTGCCCGCGTCCTGGTGGAACTGACTCGTGTGGGCCGCGCATGCGCCCGTGCCGGGCTTGGTATCTCTCCCGCGCCGCGCCGTCCCAAGCATCTGCTGTCGGAGTGGCTGTGGGGAAATCTGGCACGGGTCGCCGCCGCTGGCCCCGGCGGGCTGCCCGAGGACGTGATGGGAGGCAAGGCCAAGTACTACCTCGGTACCGGCTATCGCCCCAACGGCAAACCGAGCCGGGGCTACATCGACTCTTTCGCCATTCGCACTGAGAAAGGGCGCGGGACGTTCGTCCTCGAGTACCGGTGGCGGATCACCGAAGCCGGAAGACAGCACATCAACGCATACCGCGCTGATTATCAGACCGTGTACCCCGATGTCCAGATCAACGCCCCAGATCCACTGTAACTCCCCAGATCGACGCCCGACTGTCGTACCCCAGGTCTATCGTGCTGCGCGTGATGCCCATCTCGATGTCCGAGTCGATCGGCCATGACGCAATCCGGCAGATGGTGATGCGGGCGGCGGCCATGTCAGCCAAGGCCCTCACGAGCACCGACCAGCCCCCCGAAGGCCGTCTGCGGACTCTGATGGAGGGCCACGGGGAAGTTCTCGCCGCCCGTGGTCCCGGCCAGCCGCTCCCCTTCGACGCCTTCCTGCAGATGCTGCTGGGCGACCTCGCCCGTCTCCTCCCCGATGGGGTTCCACCGGAGGAGATGACCGGCGTTCACCTCATCAATGACGACGGCCTGTTCGAAGAGGACCTGTACGACCTGGACCAAGAACAGCGGGAGGTCGCGCGAGCCGTCCACAAGGCCACCCGTGACGGCAGGTCCACATCCATCGCAGAACTCGAACAGGAGATGGACCAGGTCACCGTCTACTCGGGGCTGCGGAAGCGCGGGACCCAAGAGGCGTACACCAAGGGCCGTTCCGACCTGTCTCGGATGCCGGCCGGGACCGAGACGGAGGTGCGGCGGCTGAACCTGCCCAGCATCGTCGGCCAGTTCTACCGGCCCATCAGTTTCGCCGCACTCTATGAGCAGTGGTGGTTCGCCTGCCCCGTGTGCCGCTGGCCGATGAAAGTCACCCAGCACCGTTCCCGCAAGTCGGTCACCGGCAGGGTCCGCTGCTTCTACCGGCCGCACGCGGAACTGATGGGAGCCTCCTACACCTTCAAGATCCCCGATGCTGGGAAGCCGCCGTCGCTGATCCCCGGCGCACCACCCCCGGCCCCCACCGGAGCGGCGTCCGTCCTCGCCCCCGACCTGCGAGGACCCGTGCCGCAGCCACTGCCGGCCGCCGGGTATCTCGCGCTGACGCGCGGGCCCTGGCGTTACACCACCGTCCCTGGCCTCGTCGAGATCGCCTTGTACGACGCGCTACGCTCACGCGGCTTCGCCGCCGCCCCAGAGCCCTACATGAGCCCCGCCGACCTGGGCGTCGGGGGCGAATGTCCCGGCGCCGTCACCGTGTGGCCCTACCAGGATGCCTATGACCTGCACGTGGATGTGTGGCACCACAACAGCGAGACGGAGTCCTTCCTGCTCGACATCAAGGACTTCACCTCGGAGATGCTGCTGGCGAAGAAGATCCAGGCTGATGGCGGCGACGCGGGGGGAGCGGAGTGGATTGTCGTCCCCGACCACCGCGAAGCCTCTCTTCCTCTGCTGCGCGGGGTGTGCGAGGAGTTCCGCCTGAACGTGGCCACCGCGGGTGACATGGGCGAGAAGATCTGCAGGAGGGCGGGAGTCCGATGGGCCTGACAAGCAAGCTCCGCAAGGACGACGCGGCGGTCTTCTGCGCGCTGGCGCTCGCCGCCCACTACTTCCCCGGTCCGCCCGACGAGCACGGGCAGCCCACCGCCCGGTTCAGGTACGCCGCGTTCCTCCTGTCCGGCCAGTACGACAAGTGGTCGGCCTGGGCAAGCCTCCCGCACGAGGAGAAGCAACGCATCGCCGACGTTCTGGTCAACGCTCCGGGCGAGTTCGCCAGCGCTCCGGCCTTCGCGGCGGCCGCCCGTAAACGCCTGGCCACGCCTCCTGCCGGGCAGGCCCCCCAGTTCGTTCCAGTCGGTGAACCGGCCGTGACCGAAGCTGCCTCACCCCGGGTGGGCGACGATCTCCTGGGCTATGTGGACCGCACCCTGAAACGGGTACACAGAGATCACCCCCGCCCCAAGCCCGCGCCGCCCGCCACAGCCGGGGTGTGGATGACCCGCAAGCTCTACGCCGGGGGCGTCGGAGAGATCCAGGGCCGCGCTGTTCTTCCCACTTTCGCGGGCAGTTCCGAAACCGACCCGCGCCAGAGCCCGCCGCAGGTGTACACCGCCGCCCACACACCAAACGTCGAGATCCCTACCAGCGACCTTCTCGACCTTGCCAGGCAGCTGGATCAGCGGCTCAAGCCCGAAGGCCGGCACCTACACCAGGTCCTCAAGGTGCTCTTCGGCCAGCTCAACACCACGGACACGATCTCTCCCAAGGAGATGATCCGCCTCTGCGCCGGTGCCACCGAGATCTTCAACGCCCCCACCGGTACCGGGAAGAGCGTCCTCGTCCGCGTCATGGCCTCGTGGTTCGCCATCAACAGGCTGACCCTCGCGATCGTCCTGCCCACCGTCGAGGCGACACTCGCGGCAGCATGGGACATCAGCCAGGACCTCGCATTCCTTGGCCACCCCGAGACGTGCACGCCCCTGATGTCTCCCTACGGACTGCACGAGCGAGCCATGAAGGTCGCCTCCCGCATCGAGGGCTCGATCGCCGAGCAGTCGGCCAAGATCCGGTGGAAGATCAGCCAGCTCTCCTACGGCTGCTCGCTGAACCGCTTCACCGAGTCCACACACCCTTACCCGGCCGGCTCGGAATCGTGCATGAGCCTCTACCCTCTGCCCCCGACCAAGGGAACCCGACGCTGCCCGTTCGTGCCGGTGTGCGGGAAGTACCAACAGCACCACCACGCGTGCACCGCCTCCGTGGTGGTGACCAACCACCACAACTTCATGATGGGCCGGATGCCCATCGGCATCACCCTCGACGATCGACCCACCGACGGCCTGAGCGTGGCCGAATTTCTGCTGCGCCGCTGCCATGCCACCCTCATCGACGAGATCGATCAGTTCCAGTCCACTGCCATCGGGAAGTGCTCCAGCGAGCTGGTCCTGGACTCCCGCCTCGACAAGAAGATCCCGCTCCAGCAGCTCCACGACGAGCTGGGCAAACAGCCGCCCGCCACAGTCAAGGAACTCGTCCCGCCAGTCACCTACGCCCGCTACCTCACCGAATTTCTGCTGGCCGCCGTCTGCGAGGGCCAGCTCCACCTGCGGCACTACGAAGGCGACAGCGGCCCCGTCGGTGACCGGGCGGGTATGAACAGCACCGGATGGCACATCTCCGGAGGCCGGGACCGCCGCCTGATCCACCTGCTGTTCCCCGAATCAGGCATCACCAGCGAACACGAGATCCCGCAGGAGCTGTTCGACAAGCTCAACGCGCTCAGGCCGCCCAAGCCCGGCCAGGACCCGCTCGCCGACCCGCTCAGCACCGTGGAGCTGGAAGACCACTACCAGGAAGCCCGCGGCGTCCTTGGCGAGCTTCTCGGCCACCGCGGTACCGATCTGCTCACCCACGCCCAGCACCGCCTTGACGAACTCCTCAGCGACATCGTCAAGAACGAGCACGACCGCGCCGAAGCCGTCGAACTGCTCATCGTCCGCACCTGGCTCTCCGAGCTCGACGACACCCTCAACGACCTCACGGGCAAGACGGCCCAACTTCGTTCCAGCGGCCTGGCCTCGGCCCGCGCCCTCGCCGAACGCCTCGAACGAGGCATCGGAGCCAACATCCTCCCGTTCGGCATGCTCGGCCGAGCCCTGTTCGGCTACCGCGTCACCGGCCTGGACGACCCGGCCAAGACCGGCGAGCTCACCTCCCAGAGCATCACCGGAGACCCGCACACCTACACCGCCCAGCTGGGCAGCATCGTCTCCCTCACTCTCGCCGGCGTGGAGCGGCCCGTCATGGGCCTGTCAGCAACCGCATACTTCCCGCAGGCCGTCCGTGAGCACATCCACAGCACGGTGAAGTGGTGGATGACCGACGCCGCGCCGGACAGCATCCGCGCGAAGAAGCACACCATCACCGACTCCCTCAACAACCCCATCCAGATCTCTGGGCTCCCCCAGAACCTCAAGGCCGCCGCCCTCAAAGCGCTCGGCGAGAGCCTGTACGACACCCGCATCCACCCCGAGCTCGAACGCCTGGAGAAGGAAGACAAGGACCGCGCCCACGCCGCTGTGGTCGTCAACTCCTACCTGCACTGCCGCTACATCGCCCTGGGCATCTACAACTCCGGCAACTACACCGGCGGCCTGTGCGTCGCCGTCCCACCGGACAAGGAACGCCGCAGCGATTTGCCGCCGCTGCCCGCCGGCATCGTCGAACTGACACCCGAGGAGTTCGAGACCTTCCCCAGCAAGGGGAAGATCCTCATCGTCCCCATGGCACGCATCGCCCGCGGCCTGAACATCGTCATCGGCACCAAGTCGGCGATCACCCCCGTCTACCTGTGCACCCGCCCGCTGGCACTCTTGAGCGATCCTCCGGAGATGTACGCCTCGGTCAACGCCGCTGGCCTCAACAGCCTGCCGAAAGAGCCCAGTGATGACCCCGTCGCCGCTCTCACAGCAGCACGCACCGAGGCATGGCGACGCCTCAGCCTGATCATGCGCTCCGCGCCCGGTTTCGGGTCGACCCACAAGGTCCTTCAGGAGGAGATCGTCGCAGGCATGGTCGTGGACATGATCCAGCTCGCCGGACGAGCACGGCGCGGCGGAACGGACATGACCCTGCACCTCGTGGACTACGCCTTCCACCGCGACTCGTGGCAGGCCGACCTCGCCAGCATCCTCCAGCGGATGCACACCAACTGGGACGAGGACGAACGTCGCCGCATGAACGACATCTACCGCGAAGCCCTCGCCGCCTTCCTCGCCTATGCCGGAATCGACCCGGCAGCATGACCTCCGAAGGAGAACTCATCCGCATGTCCTCCCGACCGCCCAAGGCGACCCAGCGTCTCGACCTCCTCGCCGTCCGGGCCACGCCCAGCCTCCTCACAGACACCACCGTCCACATCCGCGACTGCGGCCCGGCCGGCGTCAAGCTGTGGAATGTCTTCGACAACGCCTACCGCCGGCGGGCCGGGAGGGACGAGGTCCAGGCCCCGCACTCCGTTGCGACGACAGCCCTTCGCGCACTCACCGGCGGGTACGTCTGGCTCGACGCCAAACGAGCCGTCCTGGCCAGCCGGGACCCCATCGACGACGACACGGTCCGCGACGTATTTACCCTGCTGTACGGGCTGGCGACGGGCGAAGACGTCGATGACATCGACCTGAACCAGCCGGTCAGCATCGCGGAGAAGTTCGCCTCAACCCCCCAGGAGCAGCGCGCGCTCGCCGACTACCTGCTGCACTCGCCCAGTGGGCAGCCCGACGCCCCCGGCTGGGTCTACGAGACAGTCGCCTGGGACCTCGCCCGCCGGATCGCGGCCGAACCCTGGGCAGTCGACGGCTTGTCTGTCCGGCTTTACCCCGACACGGCGGGCGGCCTCGTCGCATGGGACGACCCTTGGCCGGATGAAACCGGAACACGATTCTCCCTGCCGCGGGTCCGGCTGCGGATGAAGACCGGGCCCAACGTGAAGGACCCCCTGATCCTCGTCTCCGCCTCGGCGACCCGTATCAGCAGCTCCATGGACTTCGCCCGCACCGTCCTCACCCAGCAAGACCGCGCGGACCGGCCCCTGGTCGAGGTCGAACTCGACGGCCGGGGACGCCTGCGCAACGTCAACCGGCTTGCCCTGCAAGCTCTCTCCCGGCTCGGCATGGGTCGCTCCGTCCTCCATGAGGTCGACCGGCAGATCCAGGCCGACAGGCTGGCCCGCCAGCAAGCCCAGGAGAACGGTGAGGAGAGGCCTGCCCCGCGGCCACTGGGCACAGTGCGGCCCATCATGGCCAAGAACTTCTACTTCCCCGTCGGCTCGGGTGTCGGGATGGACTACTACCGGGGGCTGTACGACCACATCCAGACGACCCTCGGCGACAGCTGTCAACCCCTGTACGGCTTCTTCGAGGGCGGCAACTTCAAGCAGGCCAAGAAGGACGAAGTCCTCATGGAGCCGCTTGACGTCACCCGTTCTCTGGACGCCATGGGCCTCGAGCACCTGCGCATCGTCTGTCTGTGGGCGACCGACGAAATCCGTCAGCGGATGATCAACGCGCTCGCTCGCGCCTACGGGCTCGATCCCGCCAGCCTCAACCCCGCAGAGGGCAAGAGCGTCACCCTGCACGGCACCCGGGTCAGCGTCGTCTTCCACCACGTTCCCGAATTCCTCCAGCACGGATCCGCGGCCGGCAGGACCGCACACACGGCAGACCTGGTCTCCTTGAAGGCGGCATCAGGAGAGATCGTCGGCGTCTGGGCGGAAACCGAGTACGGCGACGGGAAGAAGGGCTCTCCGTCGAGGCCGAAGGACAGCGAAGACGCGAAGCACCAGACGCACCGGATCCTCGCCAAGATGGGTCTGGTGGTCCAGTACATCGACAGCGCTGTCCAGACCGGCATCGACAAGTCCACCGGCATGGACCACCAGAGTCTGTCCTGCCTCATGGATCTCTACCGCAATCTCGGGTTCATCGACCGGCGGATCTCCCGCGTTCTGATCAAGCCCATCGGCGAGCTCCCCGCCGACGGGGTCGCGCACTGCGGCGTTCATGTCCGCAGGCAGTCGCGCAGGCCGGGCGAAAGGGACGCCAGGATCTCCGTCTCCGCGAGTGTCCTCAAGCCACCCACCGTGTCGGACGGTGCGTGGACGCTCCACGGATGGTCCTACACCGACCGCACTTGGAGGCCGTACCACCTGGCTGAAGCCGCCTTCCACGCCGCCGACTACCCGGCCGGGAAGATGACGGAATTCATGGACAACTTCGCCGGCTACTCCAGCACCGCCAAGGTCATCGACCAGGCGCTGGAAGACCTCGCCGACTACCTGGGCGGCACCCCGTACACGGTCACCGTGGACGGCGTCGCCTGCCGGCGGCTGTGGAAGGGCCTGAACAACAGGACCCAGGGCCAGCCGCCCGAGCCCAACACCACCTGGCTCCCGGGTTCCACCATCGCCCCCAGGTACCGGCCGATCGCCGTGATTCGCCTCAACATCACCGACGAGGAGGTCCCCCGTCCGGTGCAGGTGACCATCACCGACGAGGACGACAGCGAGATCAAGACGAAGGAACGCACCACCCAAGTCTTCCGGATCGACCCCGACCTCGGCGAGCAGTGCACCTGGCTGCTGGTCAACACCACCCACCAGTTCGACGGCAACGGCGCCGGCAGACAGGGCTCGAAGAAGACCCGCTACGGAGCACTGCCGTGGAACAAGGGCAAGAACGAGATCAAAGCGAACTACTACGCCATGACCGCGACCGAGATCTTCCCGATCACCGTGAACAACGACCACCGCCGAGAACTGACGATGGTCACCGCCAGGCTCTGCCACCAGCCCCTCGCCTGGAAGCACCGCACCCGCTACCCGATCCCCCTCCACGCTGCCTTCCAGATGGACAAGGACCACCCGCAGTATCGGCGCACCATCACGCCCGAGGATCTCGACGGCGAGATGAGCGGCGAGGATGAGTAGCCTCGTCACCTCTCCGTAGCGGCCTGATTTCGGACACGGGGCTGGGAAGATCGGTCCGGTCCGATGTGATCACTTTCTCGCGGGGGAGGCCGATCGGTAGGCTGTGGGGGTGATTCGTCGGTTCCCCTGCCCCCTGTGCTCTGCTCCCTCTGCGGTGGAGCGGGGGCAGGCGCCGAGCGAGGCTGTGCTGTTGTTGCGGGAGTCAGGGGGTGTGCGGTGAGCAGCGCGCCTCTGCCGTCGCGTATCGGTCCGTACCTCGTCGAGCGCCGGCTCGGCGCGGGCGGGATGGGGGAGGTGTACCTCGCCTACTCGGTCGCGGGTGAACCGGTCGCCGTGAAGGTGATCCGGCCTGATCGTACGGATCCGCACACACGCGCCCGATTCGAACGCGAGGCGGCGATCGCGCGCACGATCTCAGGTACGGGCCGGGTGGCCCGCTTCATCGATGCGGACCCGTTCGCCGAGCAGCCCTGGCTGGCCATGGACTATGTCCCTGGCCGGCCGCTTTCCGATGTCGTGCGGGACCAGGGTCCGCTGTCCGCGCCGCTCGTCGCGAGCCTCGGCGCGCTACTGGCCGAGGGGCTTGCCGCTGTGCACTCCGCTGGCCTGGTGCACCGTGACCTGAAGGCGCAGAACGTCATCCTCGGCGACTTCGGTCCGGTGATCATCGACTTCGGCCTCGGTGCTTTCGTCGGAGCCTCCAAGGGGACGCTCACGCAGGCCGGCATGGTCATCGGCACGGTTCGCTGCATGCCGCCCGAGCAGGCCCTGGGCCAGGTGGACGTGACACAGGCCGCTGACGTCTACGGCTTGGGCACCGTACTCCTCTACGCGGCGACCAAGCACTACCCGTACGACGGCGCCCGGTGGGAGGCCGTCGCCGCGCAGGTGGTCAACGCCGAGATCGGCCCGGAGCTGTCCGGATTGCCCGATGAACTGGCCCCCGTCGTGACGGGCATGCTGGCGCACAAGGCGGACGACCGTCCCTCCCTGGAGGAGGTGACCCGGCAGTGTGCCGACCTCATGCGCGAGCTGGGTACGAGTCCGGCTCGTGCACGGCGTGCCCTGATCCAGGAGACGACGGCGAAGGACCATTCCACGATGGTGCTGCCGCAGCCCGACGGACAGATGCTGGACCGGCTCGACTCGCTTGAGAAGCTGCTCCGCGAAGCGCCGGTGTCCCTGGGGGAGGACATCCTTATTCCGCCACCCGGCGGTGAGTCCGGCACGGACTCTCCGGCAGAGAACGACATCACGCGCCCACTCCCGCCCGGGTCCGTGCCTGCGCCAGCGCCCGAGCCCGCGAACGGAAGCGAGAGCCAGGCCGCGCCCACACCGCAAAGGGGCCGTCCTCCTGCTTCCCGGAGGGTCGCCGAGGAACTGCGCGAACGTTACGCGGTGGGGCCGACGCTCGCCTGGCCGAAGCGCTGAACCGCTCTTTCACCTTCTACCCGCGCTGTCGGTCCGGGAACGATAAAAAAGGCGGGCACAGCGACCACGGATTCGTCGGGGCCCGTCGCATGACTCTCGGCCGCTCTCAAGCCGGCCCCGTACGACCACACCGCACATCACGAGCACACAGTCCACAGAGGAGCACCACGTGACCACGGCGATGCAGCCCGAGGTTCCTGAAGGGCGCGACGCCGATCCGGCGCAGTCGGCATACCCGGCCGGTGCCAGGCCGGTTTTCGCGCCTGGTGCCCAGGTGCGCATCCGCCACGAGCAGTGGCTGGTGAAGTCCGTCTCGGAGTCCCGCGACGGACTCATGGTCGAGGTCAGCGGCGTCTCCTCGTTCGTCCGTGGCACGGATGCGGTCTTCTACTCCGGCCTCGACGCGATCGAGGTGCTCGATCCGCGCAAGACCCGGCTCGTGCCCGACGAGACCTCCAAGCACGCCAAGGCCCGCCTTCACCTGGAGGCGGTCATCCGCAAGACCGCGCTGCCGCAGACCGAGCACGGCATCGCCCTCGCCGACTCCTTCCTCATGGACCGGCAGCAGCACCAGCTGCGCCCCGCCGAGCTGGCGCTGTCCATGCGCAACCCGCAGCCCCGGTTGCTGATCGCCGACGTGGTCGGACTGGGCAAGACGCTGGAGATCGGCATCACGCTCTCGGAGCTGATCCGACGGGGGCGCGGCGAGCGCATTCTCGTGGTCACACCCGCCCACGTGCTTGAGCAGTTCCAGCGCGAGCTGTGGACCCGCTTCTCCCTGCCGCTGGTACGCCTGGACTCCACCGGCATCCAGCGCATCCAGCAGGAGATCCCGGCAGGCCGGAACCCGTTCGCCCACTTCAAGCGCGTCATCGTCTCCGTCGACACCCTCAAGTCGGCGACGTACGCCCACCACCTGGAGAACATCACCTGGGACGCGGTCGTCATCGACGAGTCGCACAACCTCGTGAACAAGGGAACCCGCAACAACCGCCTTGCCCGCCGCCTCGCTGAGCAGACTGATGCGCTGATCCTGGCCTCCGCCACTCCTCACAATGGCGACGCCGAATCCTTCGCCGAGCTGATCCGAATGCTCGATCCAGCGGCCATCGCCGACCCCAAGAACTACAAGGTCGCCGACCTCGACCACCTCTACATCAGGCGTACCAAGACCGACCGCGAGGTACGCGACAGCCTCAAGGGCAAGCCGTGGGCCGAACGCGGCGACTCCCTGCCGGTGCCGGCCCCGGCTACACCGAAGGAGGTCGCCGTCCTGGAGAAGCTCGCGAGCGAGTGGACTCCGGGAGACCCCGCCCGTTCGTCGGTGTGCGCCGATCCGCTGGTCGGCTACAACTTCCTGAAGGCGTTCCTCTCGTCTCATGTCGCCCTGCGGGAATCCCTCGCCAACCGCCGTGCTTACCTGGACGACCCGATGAAGCGCAAGGCCAAGGCCGCAGCGGACACCCCCGAGCGCCGCGCCGCGCTCGCCGCCGAGAGTAAGGCGCTCGCGGAGCTGGAGGCGCTGGTCGCGGACTTCACCGACCAGGACTCCGCCAAGCTCGACGCGCTCGTACGCACCCTGAAGGAACTCGGCGTCGGCCCGCGCTCCGAGCGCCGCGTCGTGATCTTCTCCGAGCGGGTCCACACCCTGGACTGGCTGGCCCGGGAAGTGCCGGCCATGCTCGGCTTCAAGAAGAACGAGGCGAAGGCCGACGCGACGCGCCCCTGGAAGGCGTACGGCGGAGCCGTCGAAGTCATGCACGGCGACACCACCAACGACCAGCAACAGCAGGAGATCGTCGACCGCTTCGGCCGGCGTGAAGAGCCGGTGAGGCTGCTGTTCACCGGTGACATCGCCTCCGAGGGCGTCAACCTGCACCACCAGTGCCACGACCTCATCCACTACGACCTGCCCTGGTCCCTCATCCGCATCGAGCAGCGCAACGGACGCATCGACCGCTACGGACAGGCGGTCAGCCCCGAGTTCCGTGCCCTCACCCTCACCGCCGACGTGCCCTGGCGGCGCGACCAAGAGAGCGGCGAGATGCTCACGCTCGACGACCGGCTCGTCGGCGCCCGTCTGCTGCGGCGCGAGGCCCAAGCGCACGAGATCGAGACCGGTGAAGGCAGCGCCGAGGCCGTCACCGGCCTCTACAACGACAAGAAGGAAGAGGACCGCCTCACCCGCGACCTCATCAAGGGCGGCACCGTCGAGCGCTCCATCAAGCAGTCCCAGCAGGAGTCCGGCGGGGTCCTCGCAGGGCTCCTCGCCGGCGCCAACGCCCGGCTCGCAGACCCCACGGCCCCTCCCGCCACCCTCGGCACGGCCCCGGTGTCCGAGGCCGACGTCCCCCACGTCTTCACCGACACCAAGGCGTACTTCCACGCCGCTATGGATCTCATCTACCCGGAGGCCGAGCGCGCGGCCCTCGGCTGGAAGCCCGAGACGGCCCAGGGCCGCATCGAGTTCACTCCGCCCGACGACCTGCAGTACCGCTTCAGGGCGTTGCCGAAGTCGTACCTGGAGCAGGAGAAGATCCTCACGACGTCCAAGTACGACGGCACGCTGAGCGTCACCTTCGACAAGCAGTACGCTGCCGGCCGTCTGGAGGCCGCCCGCAACGCCAAGCAGGGCAAGACCGATCAGCCGACCTCCCAGTGGCCCAACGTCTCCTACGTCTCCGACATCCACCCGGTGCTCGACTGGGTGACGGACAAGGTCCTCGCCAAGCTCAAGTACGACGAGGCGTTCGTCCTCGCCTATCGGCCGGACCCGACCAAGGCCCAGCGGATCGACGCTTCTCTGCCCGAAGCCCTCACCGGCCCGGTCTACCTCCTCCAGGGCGTCTACTCCAATGCGGCGGGCAAGCCGACGGTCGTGGAGTGGATGGCCGTCACCGGGCTCGCCGCGGGCAGCCCTCGCGTATGGCGCATGGACTCGGCGTTCCTCGCCGCCTGCGGTGTGGGCCCCGACATGCCCGGCCGCGCCCGGCCCGTCGCCCCCGACCTCCTCCAGCGACTCGTCCCCGCGGCCGTCGACGCGGCCGAGACCCACCTGCGCGAGCGCCGCGCCGACTACGACAAGCAGGTCGACTCCTACCTCGCCCCGTACGAGGACCGGGTGCAGGTCTGGGAGCAGGGCGCCCTGATCGCCGTCGGCAACCAGCAGCGCCGCATCCAGCAGGTGTACGACACGGCCGCCCGCCGCCGCGACCTCGTACGCCGCCTGCGGACCGACGGCGACCCGATGCTGCGGGTCCTCTGCGTCCTCGAACCCCTTCACGCCACCACCGAGTCCGCCGCCCACACCGAGGAGTCCGCACGATGAGCTACACCTACGACTCCTTCGCCAACCGCGGCGAATACCTCTCCGCCCACTACTTCAGCGAGGAGCTGGAGAACACCCTCAAGAAGGGCAAGGCGGGCGACGAAGGCCTGTTCACCCTGTGGACCGGCCGCGAGACCGACCCCCACGATCCTCGGCCGACCCCGCGTGAACTCCTGCCCCGGCTCCGTGGCGACTACCTGGCCACCGTGCGCCCTTTCCTGAGCTCCCGCGCCCAGCAGGAAGAACCCGGCAGCACCTACGACGACCCGACGGGGGAGTGGGCCGAGCGCATCACCACCTGGCACACCACCGTCCTCAAGGCCCTCGGCTACGGCGAGCGGCCCAAGCAGCCGGCCACCGTGCACAACGCCGGCAAGGAGTACGAGCTCCAGGTCGCCTGGTGCGGAGACGGCGTCGTCGCTCTCGACTGCGGCTGGACCGACTCCCTCGACGACGCCCTCGACCCTGACGAGGCCGGACAGCTCCTCCACCCCCTCAAGACCACCGACGGCCTCCTCGAGGTCGGCGAGAAGCTGGCGGGCTGGCTCTTCCAGAGCGAACTCCACGATCTAGGCGGCGACGCTCCTCGCTTCGTCCTGCTGCTGTGTGGTGGCGTACTCGTCCTCGCCGACCGCAACGCCTGGGCCGAAGGCCGCTACCTTGCCGCCAGCCTGGACGCGGCCTTCGCCCGCAACGACACGGCGAAGGCCGGCGAGCTTTCCCTCCTCGCCGCCCTCTTCTCCCACGACATGCTCGCGCCCCGCGCCGACGGCAAGGGCCGACGCATCGACGAGCTGATCAAGGCGTCCCGGGACAACGCCGTCGGCGTCAACTCCGAGCTGCGTAAGGGACTCCAGCAGTCGGTCGAGATCATCGCGAACGAGGTCCTCGACCGCCTGCGCGAGGCGAAGGTCAAGCCACGGGAGATCGAGGACCTCAGGAAGGGACCGTTCGCCAAGCAGCTCACCCGCGAGTCCCTGCGCTACCTCTACCGCATCCTCTTCCTCTTGTACGCGGAGGCCCGCCCCGAACTGGGCATCCTGCCCGCCGACGACTCCACCTACGAGGCCGGCTACTCGATCGCCCGGCTGCGCGAGCTGGTTGCGCGCGAGCGGAAGCTGGTCGACGAGGACAGCCGAGGCGGTTTCCACCTCTACGCCTCCCTCGACGTCCTCTTCAACAAGGTCAACTTCGGACACCGCCCGCACGGCACCGAAGCGGACGATGCCGAGCCCGCCGCCGAGCGCAGCGAACAGCGCGGCCTCCGCTTCGAGCCGCTGCGCAGCGAGCTGTTCGACCCGAAGGCCATCACCCTCATCGGCAACGGTGTCCTGGACCCCCGCTGGGACGAGGACGGGGACGAAGAACCGCGGTGGCTGGACCTGCGGCTGCGCAACGAAGCACTGCACCAGGTGCTGCGTCTGCTCACCCTGAAGGAGGCCGGCCAGAAGGGCCGGCAGGGCGGCTTCATCTCCTACCGAAACCTCGGCATCAACCAGCTCGGCGCCGTCTACGAAGGCCTGATGTCGTACACCGGCATCATCGACGAGAAACGTGAGCTGGCCGAGGTCGCCAAGCCCGGCGCCAAGAAAGCCGGCAAACAGTACGGCGACCCCGAGAAGGGCTCCTGGCTCGTCCCCGCCGACCGGCTGAACGACTACCCGGAGAACACGCACGTCGTGTACTCCGCCCAGGACACCGAACAGCACGGCCTGCGCGGCCCCAAGAAGTACCCCCCGGGCCGATTCGTCTACCGCCTGGCCGGCCGCGACCGCGAGACGTCCGCCTCGTACTACACCCCGGAGTCCCTCACCGAAGTCACCGTCGAGCTGGCACTCAAGCACCGCCTCGACCAGGAGAAGGACGCCGACGGCAACACGGTTCGGACCCGCGCGAGCGAACTCCTGCGCTACACCATCTGCGAACCGGCCCTCGGCTCCGGCGCGTTCCTCAACAAGGCGATCGACCTGGTCGCCGAGGAGTACCTCAAGCGCCGCCAGGAGGAACTGGGCACCAACCTGGACACGTCGAAGGCGCTCGAAGCGAAGCAGAAGGTGAAGGCGTACATCGCCCTTCACAACGCGTACGGCATCGACCTCAACGAGACCGGCGTCGAGCTCGCCGAGGTGTCGCTGTGGCTCAACACCATGCACCCTGGCATGCGTGCCCCGTGGTTCGGCCTGCACCTTCGGCGCGGCAACTCCCTGATCGGGGCGCGGCGGTGGGTGTACGAGGCCGAGCGCCTCAAGAAGGAGCGGACCATCGGCGCGCAGACGCCGACCAAGTTGCCGTTCCGGGCGTCGGAGGACGGTGCGGAGCAGCCGCTGCCGGACGGGGCCGTGCACCAGTTCCTCCTGCCGACACCTGGGTGGGGTGCGGTCGCGGGGGCGAGCGGCGACGCGAAGAAGCTGGTCGAGCAGCTCGCCGGGGCGCAGGTGGACCAGCTGAAGGCATGGAAGAAGGGTGTTCAGACCAAGCCGAAGGCGACGGGCGGCAAGGCGAGCCAGCTCGCCCGGCTCCAGGCTGCGGCCCGTCGGGTCGAGTTCCTGTGGAAGCTCGTCGCCAAGCGCATGGAACTCAGCGAGCAGGAGATCGCCCGCACGATCGACGTGTGGGGGACGCACCGCGCGGAGGACGCGGAGGAGTACGCCTTCCTCCGCCGCGACAAGCAGAACGCGGACCAGAGCCTGCCGCTGACCAAGGAACAGGTCTTCAAGGACCTCTTCGAGGCGGAGGGCTCCCCGTACTGGCGCCTCAAGCAGGTCATGGACGCATGGTGCGCGCTGTGGTTCTGGCCGCTGGACAAGGTCGGGCTGCTGGACGGGACGGACGCGGAGTACGCCACGGCGCCGGTGGTGACGGCGGAAGCTGGGGCGGACCTGGACGCCCTGTTGTCGTCGGTGGCCGGGGTGGCTGGGCCAGCCGTTGAGAGCGTGGCGCCCTCTCCTGCCTCTGAGCCCACGGTCGTGCCGCAATTCGACGAGCCCCAGATGCTGTTCGCCATGGACGGTGACCAGATGTCCCTGGAGGAGGACGGGGCCGACGAGGAGCTCCTGAAGCAGGAGGAGGACAAGAAGGCGCGCACCTCGTCCAAGCCGAAGAAGCCTCGCGGGCAGGTGCGTCGGCGTGGCGTCATTCCGCTTGCGGACCTGGATGACTGGATTGCCTTCTTGGAGTCCATGGTCGGCACGAAGGACCTGCAGCAGGGGACGATCCTGGCGTCACTCGAATCGCTTGAGGAGCTCGCGGCCCTCGAAGAGCTGATCCAGACTCAGCCCGAGATGGACATGGACGATGCGCGGAGGGCGGTCGAGACGCGGTATCCGTGGATGCGGGTCGTCCGCGACATCGCCGAGGAGCAGGGTTTCCTGCACTGGGAGCTGGACTTCGCGGGTGTGTTCGCCGGTGAGGCGGGTGGGTTCGACCTGCAGGTGGGTAACCCTCCGTGGGTACGGCCGGAGTGGAAGGAAGACCCGGTCCTCGCGGAGTACGAGCCGTGGTTCATGCTCACGGAGAAGCCGAAGGCGGAGGAGAAGAGCCGGCGGCGAGGGGACGAACTCGCGCGTGAGGAGGTGCGGGAGTACCTGCTCGGCGAGGTGACGAACACGGTGACGACGGCGAGCTATCTGTCGGCTTCGCCCGTCTACCCGCTGATCTCGGGCAGCCAGCCTGACCTGTACCGGGCGTTCATGTGCGAGGTGTGGGATCACGCCGGATGCGCGGGAGCAGCCGGGATGGTGCATCCTGACACCCACTTCGCGGGAGACAAGGAGGCCGCCCTGCGGGCAGCGGCCTACCGGCGGCTGCGCGTGCACGGCGACTTCGTCAACGCGGGCAACCGCTTCTTTCCACCGCCCGTGGGGCGGTCCAGCCACTTCGGCGTGCACATCTACGGGACCGAAGGGGAGATCTCCTTCAACTCGCTGTCGTGGCTCTTCACTGTCGACGCGCTCCGGGAGTCCGCTACGGCGGAGAACATTGGTGCCGACCCTGGCGTCAAGTTCAACGGCGACTGGGACGAGCGCCCTCACCCGAAGCGTGTCGTCCTAGTTACCGAGGACACGCTCAAGCGCTGGCGTCGACTTTCGGGAGCCGAAGGAAAGGTGGAGCACACCAGTCTGCTGACACCAGTGAGTACGGCGGAGGATCAGGCGATCGACGCACTGGGGACGTACCCGCTGCGGCTCGAAGCGCTGTGCCCGGATATCACGCGTGGCTTTGACGAAAGCGCCGCCAAGAAGACGCAGTTCGGCCCGGACAAGGACCAGCGGCTTATCGACTACAACACAGGTATTGACGGGCAGGACGATTACTATGCTGCATCGTGGAACGACGTAGTCCTTAAAGGTCCCCAGATCGGTGTGGCCAATCCGCTGTTCAAACAACCAAGCCAGGGCAGCGGCGAGGTGCGGGGGCTCGATCCGAAGACGCTCGCGGATGACGCGGTACCGGAGTCGGAGTACCGGCAGGTGACGTCGAGGGACGTGTTCCTAGATGCGCAGGACAGATGGCCTGACTGGGATGTGTACCGAGAGCTGATCGCATCGGAGGAGGAGCGGGAAACAGCACGGCATCAGATTGCGCAGGAGCGCAAAGTACTGCCGAGCGAGGTGTCGGTCGAAGAGGTTGAACAGGCTCTGCTGAGCAAGTCCAGCCGCCCGTACAGCCAGGAATACCGGGTTGCTTGGCGCAAGATGATCGCTCCTGATACCGAGCGGGCACTCTACGCTGTGCTGATCCCACCAGGTGCGACTCACGTTGATAACATCCGGAGCGCAGCGATGCCAGATCGTCGCGCCACGGCCTTGACTGCGGGCTTCTGGTCAGCCACTCCGGTGGATTACCTATTGCGGGCGCTTGGGGTTGGGCATCTTGATGTTGCCCGCGCTCGGCGGTTCCCTGCTCCCTCGAAGGGGCACCCCCTTGCTGCTCCACTTCTCCTCCGCACCCTCCGTCTCAACGCCCTGACCACCGCCTACGCCGAACTCTGGGTCGAGCTTCACGATCCCAAGTGGCAGGCCTACGAACCCTGGGCGATCACCTGGCCCGGCATGAAAACCGAGCTGCACGCCGTCACCCCCACCTGGCGGCGCGACACCCCGCTCCGTACGGAGTACGCCCGTCGTGCCGCCCTTGTCGAGATCGACGCGCTCGTCGCCGTCTGGCTCGGCATCGACGCGGATACGCTCATCGCCATGTACCGGGCCCGTTTCCCGATCATGCAGGACTTCGACCGGGTTACCTGGTTCGACGCCGCCGAGCGGAAGATCGCCGGGGACCGGTACACGTACGGGTTCGACCAGACCAAGGACCACTGGACCCAGTTCGAGGCCTACCAGGAGGCCTTCGAGAAGGACCCCGAGACCACCGTCTCCGTCCCCGACGGCTATACCGCCCCCTTCTACAAGGCCGACCGTGAGCGCGAGATGCGTGAAGCCCACGCCTACTTCAAGCAGCGTCTCGACGAAGCCGTGAGTAAGGGTCTGTGGGACCCGGAGAAGATGGAGGTTCCGACCCGGTGAGGCCGACCCTCGAAGCGCAGGGACTCAAGGAGAGCCTGCTCCAGTACCTGTCCACGACGTACGGCCTCGCCGACGAGGGCGTTCGCAAGGCGCTGCACGCCTTCCTCGGGGACGAGACGACGGGCATGTTCCGCGGCCCGTACCTTCGCCTCCGTACGCCCTTCACCCCAGCCGGCGACGGTTGGCAGCAGCATCTGGACTGGGTGCGTACGGACGGCTGGACGCCGTACGCGCACCAGGCCCGTGCCTTCGCTCGGCTCACGTCGAAGGACGGGCATGTACCCGAGCCGACGCTCGTCACGACGGGTACGGGTTCCGGCAAGACGGAGTCGTTCCTGTACCCCGTGCTCGACCACTGCGCCCGCGAGCGCGCGGCTGGGAACAACGGGGTCAAGGCGATCTTCCTCTACCCGATGAACGCCCTGGCCACCGACCAGGCGGCCCGGATCAACGGACTGCTCGCCGACTACGACGAGCTGAGCGGCGTACGGGCCGGCCTGTACATCGGGGACAAGGCAGCGACGCACTACGACCGGGTCTACACGCGCCGGCAGGACATGCAGCTGTCACCGCCGGACATCCTGATCACCAACTACAAGATGCTCGACCTGCTCCTGCAGCGTGCCGCCGACGTGCCGCTGTGGGACGGCAGCGACATCCGCTATGTGGTCGTCGACGAGTTCCACACGTACGACGGCGCGCAGGGCACCGACGTCGCCATGCTGCTGCGCCGCCTCGCCATCGCCGTCGGCGCGAGCCGGCCCGGCAAGCCGCTGGGCACGATCACTCCCGTCGCCACCTCCGCGACCCTCGCCTCCGGCACCGACGCCGACGGAGTGCGCCAGCTTCTCTCCGTGGCCGGCAACGTCTTCGGCACCGCGTTCACCGAGGACGCGATCGTCGGTGAGAATCGGCTGACAGTCGACGAGTTCATGCTCGACGAGTCGATCACGGACGCGAAGTTCCTTCCCGGCCAGGCCGCACCCCCCGAGGCACTGACCGCCCTGCCGGACCCGGCCTCCGGCCCCGAGGCGCTCGCGGACCTCGCCGAGGCCGTCACCGGGTGCCGTACTACCGATCCGGTGGTCCTCGGCGCCGAGCTCAAGCGCAACCGTCTGACGTATGCGGTCCTGAAGGCCTTCGACGGCACGGTGTGCACCTACGACGAGGTGCTCGACGTGATGCGCCGCAGTGGGGCGAAGAGCTGGGACGAGGCGATCACGACGAGGCCGCAGGTCGCGGCGGCGGCGCTCGCCCGCCTCGTCGCCCTGCTGTCCGTGGCGCGCGACCCGGACGCGCCGGCCGGGATCAGTCGCCCCTTCGTCCAGGTCGAGGTGCACCAGTGGGCGCGGTCCGTCACGCGCATGCTCCGGGGCGTACTGCCCTGGCCGAATGCCGAGTTCGCGTGGGACACGGTCGGTGCGGAGAGCCGACAGCGTACGACGCCCGACACGACCACCTCGCGTGACACCAAGGTCTTCCTGCCCGCGGTGTACTGCCGCGAGTGCGGGCGCTCTGGTTGGTCGGTGCTCGCTCCCGAGTCGGACCTGGAGGAGCTGAGCTTCGAGGCCCACAAGATCCGCCGGGCCACCGTCACGGCCAACAAGTCCAAGGTACGCACCCTGGTGGCGGCCACGGACAACGAGGCCCGTGAGGGCAACGGCCGTACCGCCATGAACCGGGCGGAGCAGAGATCGCTGACCACCGGTGGCGCGGGCGTGCTCATGGTGCTCGATGGTTCTTCCCGCCGCCTGCGCCTGCCCGACCCCCAGGACGACTACGACGACGAGGGAAACCCGCAGCCCGCAGGTCCCGATTCGGTCTTCGTTCTCGTCCAGCTCGGGGACACCGCGGAAAGGGCCGCCAAGGACGACTGGTGCCCGGCGTGCGGCACGCACAACGCCATCCGCTTCCTCGGTACGGGAGCCGCCGCGCTCGCGGCCGCGTCCATCACCCAGCTCTTCACCGGCGGGGAGATGGACAAGGAGCAGCGTGAGACGAAGACGCTGATGTTCAACGACTCGGTGCAGGACGCCGCGCACCGGGCCGGTTTCGTCGCCTCCCGCTCGTACACCTTCTCCTTGCGGGCCCTGTTCACCAAGCATCTGAGCGAGCAGCGCTCCACCGCGCTGAACGACCTCGTCGCCGATGTCGTCCTGTCCACCACCGACCGTGAAACGCTCGCCGCCGTCGTCCCGCCGGACCTGCACGACGACGTGGGTGTCGCGCGGCTGCTGTCGGGCAAGGGACGCGGCGGGGACAAGAGGACCTGGGACCTGATCGGGGAGCGGTTCGCGTTCGAGGCCGTGATGGAGTTCGGCCACCGTTCCCGCAACGGCCGTACCCTCGAACTGACCCGCACGGCTGCCGCCTGGGTGGGCATCCCCGACGAGCGGGCGGCCGTCGCGATCGTACGTGCCGTCCATGAGGAGTCCACCCACCATGGGCTCGCCCTCACGGCGCACGACGACGCCCGATACCTGGCGTTCCTGCGCGGCCTGCTGGAGCGGCTGCGTACGAGGGGAGCGGTCGGGCACCGCTGGCTGGACAAGTTCCTCGACGAGGCGGGCACCAGCCGCTACTTCATCTGGGGTGGCCGCCCGCGCGGTATGAAGGCCTTCCCTCGGGGCGTCTCCGCGCCGAGCTTCCTGCTCGCCCGGCCCAAGACGAAGAGCGAGTTCGACTTCGCCGCCGGGCGCCTGTCCTGGTACCAGTCCTGGGCCCAGCGCTGCCTCGACATGACCCGCGAGCAGGCCGACGAGTTCTGGGTGCGGCTGCTGCCCCAGCTCACCGACGCCGGGCTGCTCTCGGCGCGCACCCCGCAGGACACGACCGTCCGCGTCTATGGTCTCCAGCCGGGCGCTGTCCGCCTGCAGTTGTTGTCCGAAGCCCAGGTCAACGTGTCGTATGTGCGCTGCCCGAAGTGCTTCTGGGAGCAGACCGTTCATCCCTCACTGCTGGCGCAGTACCACGGGCAGCCCTGCCAGTCGTACCGCTGCTCGTCCGGACGCCTCGTCGCGGGCGACCGCTGGCTGGAGACCGTGGACCGGCACGACCGGGACCGCGACTACCGCGACGACTACTACCGCAGCCTGTACCGGAGAGCCGGCACCTACCAGGTCATCACCGCCGAGCACACCGGTCTGCTCTCCCGGGCCAAGCGCGAGCGCGTCGAGGAGGCCTTCCGCAAGGGGGAGGGGTTCAACGACCCCAATGTGCTGTCCTGCACGCCCACCCTCGAGATGGGCATCGACATCGGCGACCTGTCCGCCGTCGTCCTCGGCGCCCTGCCGCGCCGTCCGGCGAACTATGCCCAGCAGGCGGGCCGGGCCGGGCGCCGTACCGGCAACGCCTTCCTCCTCACCATCCCCGACCGTTCCCGCCGCGACCTGTACTTCCTCGACCGGCCGCGGGACATGATCGACGGGCGGATCGTGCCGCCGGGCTCGTACCTGTCGGCCATCGAGATCCTGCGCCGCCAGTACACCGCCCACCTCCTCGATCTCGCGGCACGCGGCCGCCTGCTGCGCGAGGACGGCAAGCCGTTGGCCGCCCTGTCGCGCCGTGTCGACGAGCTTTTCGGCCCCTCCGGCTATCTCGCCGACTTCACCGAGGCCGCCCTCGCCCACGGCGAGGAGCTCGTCGCGGGCTTCCTCGCGCTGTTCCCGACCGGTGTGAGCGAGACCGCTCAGGAGGAGCTGAAGCAGTACGCCGTCCGGGGGATCCGCAGCGCGATCGAGAAGGCAGAGCGGGAGTGGGAGCGCGAGAACCAGAAACTCCGCACCCGCATCCGTACGATCCGCTCCGCCATCGATGAGCTCAAGGAAGGCGACGACGAGCAGGCGCGTACGAAGGCGGAGCTGGAGGCCGAGCTGGGCGCCCTCTCGAAGCAGGGAGCCACGCGTCAGCGCCAGCCTGCCCAGACCGTGCTGTGCGACCTCGGTCTGCTGCCCAACTACGCCCTCATTGACGCCACGACCACCCTGGAGGCCACCGTCTACTGGCCCGAGGGCACCGCACCCGACGGCAGGGACGGCTACAAGTCGAAGCCGTTCTCCTACGGGCGGCCACGCAGCTTCGCCCTGTCCGAGCTTGCTCCCGGCAACACCTTCTACGCCGAGGGCTACAAGCACCGGATCACCGGCATCGACATCGTCACCGGCCGAGACCAGGACTGGCGCCACTGGCGCTTCTGCCCCTCGTGCGGCTACGTCCGCACCGAGAACGCCGAGCACGACATCACCCCCTGCCCGCGCTGCGGGGAAGCGGGCATCGCCGACTCCGGCAGCCTGTGGCAGATCGTCAAGCCCAGCGTCGTCACCGCCCGCGACAAGCGCGAGGACGCCAGGATCGGTGACGAGAGCGACGACCGCGATCGCCGCTTCTACACCGTCGTGGACATGGTCGACATCGCCCCCGAGGACTTCGCCGCGGGCAAGTCCTGGCGGCACACCAAGGAGATCTTCGGCGTCGACTACACCCGCCGCGCCGTCATCCGTCGCGTCAACGCCGGCCCGCTCAGCATCGGAGCCCAGGAGAACGACCAGCTCGCCGGGCGGCCCGTGCGCATCGCCCCGTTCCACGTGTGCACCGCCTGCGGAGCCGCGACCGCCGATGGCCGGCCGGTCTTCGACGACGACCGCGACGCCGTCGACAACTCCGCCAACCGTCAGCGCGAGGTCAAGCACCACACCCCTTGGTGCCCGCTGCGGCGCGGCAAGCAGGATGTACCTCAGGAACCCGTCCTGCTCGCCCACGAGCTGGAGACCGAAGCGCTGCGGATCCTGCTGCCCGCCGCGACCGTCCTCGTCGAGGAGCGGGTCCACTCCTTCCAGGCGGCCCTGCGCCTGGGCGTGGACGAAGCCTTCGGCGGCGACCCCCAGCACCTCGATTCCACCCTCGCCACCATGCCGGACCGCGAGACCGCGGCGAAGCGGCACTTCCTGGTCCTGTACGACCGCCTCCCGCACGGCACCGGCTACCTCGACCGGCTCACCGACCCGGCAGCCTTCCGCCAGGTACTCGAGGGGGCGCGCCGACTTCTCGAGGAGTGCCCCTGCAACGGGGAGGCGGTGCCGGCCTGCCACCGCTGCCTGTACCGCTACGCCGACGAGCAGTACATCGACCGCGTCTCCCGTCAGGCCGCCCGGGAGATCCTCGACGAACTCCTCGGCACCGACACCGACGCCTGGAGCACCAAGCAGGTCGGCAACACCGACCAGATCGGCCTCGACGGGCAGGTCGAGTCCGACCTCGAGGCGCGCTTCCTCAACGCGCTGCGAGGGTGGGCCGGCCCGCGCGGCGACGCCGTCCTGGAGGAGAGCGGAGACAACAGCGCCTACCTGCGTCTCGACGAGGTCGGCACCGTCCACGGCTGGCGTCTGACCGCCCAGCGCAACGAGGGGTTCACCCGTACCGACTTCACCTTCGAACGCACCGAGGGCCCCAAGCAGAAGATCACCGTCTACCTCGACGGACACCGCTACCACGCCACCCGTCGGCACAACCGGCTCGCCGGCGATGCTGACAAACGCAACCGGCTCCGGGCGGACGGGCGCATCGTCTTCCAACTCACCTGGGACGACCTCGATGCCTTCGAGCGGCAGACCGGCACGGCACAGGCTTCCTCGGGACGGGAGGTGGCCGAGCCGGTGTGGCCGCCCTATCCGCATAGTGCCCAGGACATCGCCAAGCAGCTCCACGCCGATCGCGGCGGCGACGACCTTGCCACCACCGGCTTCGCCGACCCGATGACCATGCTCCTCGCGTACCTGCGCAGTCCGGATGACGCGGCCTGGGGCAGGCGGGCTTCGGCCGTGGTCGGCGGACTGCTCGGCACCGGCCAGGAGATCCTCGTCGGCAACGGCACCCCTGACCAGACCCGTCAGACGCTCGACCGCCTCCTCGACGCCTGGGGTCGCACCGACGGCATCGACCCGACCCCCGTCCAGGGCGCCGGCACGCTCAATCTGTTCCAGAGCAGCGACCAGTCCGGTCTTCCCGTCGCCTTCCTCGTCGACGGCGCCACCGGCCACTGGTCCGCCCTGGTCTGCCTCGACGACACGGCACCCGACCAGCTCGGCACGCCCGAACACAAGACACGCTGGCGCTCCTGGCTCCAGTGGTCCAACATCCTGCAGTTCCTCGCCCACGACGGCGGCGACGGCGTCCAGCTGACCACGGCCACCGCGGCGAAGTGCGACACCTCGGTCCTCAAGGCCTTCGGCGGCCTCGGCGAACTCGAATCCCTGGTCGTGCGGTACGGCACCGGCACACCCACGTCGCAGCGCCCCGCCGCGGCGGCATCCGACGCCACTCCGCTCGAAGCAAAGCTGCGGGACCTGCTGTGGGACCGGGAGATCCTCGAGTACCTCGACGAGGACGAACCCGATGCTCCCCTCACCCGCCTCGCCCACACCTTGGCCGACGGCGGTAAGAAGGCTCCCGCCTACGGCTACGAACTCGGCGAACGTGGCTGGCTCGCCGACTTCGCCTGGGACCACGGTGACCATCGGATCGCCGTCATGGCCGAGCCTTACGATCACGAGGACGAGGAGAGCGACAAGACCTGGCGCGCCTACCGCGACGCAGGGTTCACCATCCGCTCGGCCGACGACTGGCTCGCCGATCTCGACACCCTGCTGACCGCGCTCCCCGACGCCACCACCCGTCCCCACTCCGAAGAACAGGGTGCCGCACGATGACCGCACGCCTCAGCCTCTACCAGAAGGCCGAAAACGAGCTCTACAAGATGGAGTCGTCGGTCAAGACGAAGTTCTACGACTTCTGTCACCAGTTCCGTCTCGACCCCGACCACCCCAGCCTCGACCTCAAGCCCCTCAAGGGCGACGGCCGGATCTTCCGCGCCAAGATCGACCGTTCGTACCGGGCGCTTCTCGCCCGGGCCGGTGTCGGCGCCGACGGCATCCCGCAGTGGCTGATCGTCGCCGTCCGCCACCGCAAGGACGTCTACGAGGAACTCACCGTCGCCATCAACCGGATCACCGGTGAGATCGAGTTCGTCGACCTCGGCGTCGTCGGCCAGAGCGTCCTGCAGCGCGCGGGAGTCCAGCTCACTCCGGCTCCGGACGAGCAGGCCGTGCCGGTCGAGCCCACGCCCGCGCCCGCCGTGACGCCGGAACCGGCCGTCCCCGCGGAACCGCTCCTCCTCGGCTGCATCCCCGAAGACCTGCGCCGGCTCGGCGTCGCCGACGCACTCATCGACCTCGCCCTCACGGTCACGACCGACGAGGAACTCGACCAGCTCATCGCCGGCGCCCCGCGCCTGACCGCCGAGGTCCTCACCGGCCTCGGCTCCGGCATGTCCGTGGACGAGGTCGAGCGTGAGATCACCCAGCCCGCCGCCACCGAACTCGAGCCGGGCTTCGAGGACGACATGGCGGCGGCCCTCACCCGTACCGCGGTCACCACGGTCGACGACGATATCCGCAACGTCCTCGCCGAGGGCGACTTCCGCGCCTGGAAGGTCTACCTCCACCCCACCCAGCGCAAGATCGTCGAGCGGAACTACGGAGGCGCGGCGCGGGTCAGCGGCGGCCCCGGCACCGGCAAGACCATCGTCGCCCTGCACCGCGTCGCTCGTCTCGCCGCCGCCCTGCCGCCCGGCCACAACAAGCCGATCCTGCTGACCACGTACACCAAGAACCTCACGGCCGACCTGCGCTCCCGACTCACCTCGCTCATGGATCCGGCACTGCTCGGCCGCGTCGACATCAAGCACATCGACCAACTCGCGCAGAGCGTCCTCAACGAGAACACCGCGCCCGGCTCGCAGCGCAGCCTGATTACCGATGACCGGGCCCTGGACGTCCTGCGCGAAGTCATCTTCGAGCACGACGAGCAGCGCTGGGGCGCCGAGTTCCTCTTCGACGAATGGGAGCAGATCGTCCTCGGCCAGTCCCTTGCTACCCGCCAGGACTACTTCAAGGCCCGCCGCGCCGGCATGGGGCGTGCCCTGAGCCGCCCCGAACGCGCCGCCATCTGGAAGCTGCTCGACCAGTTCACTCTGCGCCTCAACGGCCTGGGCCGGGAGACCTGGGCCCAGGCCGCCGAACGGGCGGCCCGCTACGAGATGGAACGCGCCCACAAGATCAAGGTCCGGGCCGAGCGCAAGGCGGACATCGGCGGCGGTGATCTGGTCCACCTCGACGACAACAGCTCCGCGATGCGCTACCTGCGTCATCGCTACCAGCACATCGTCGTGGACGAGGCCCAGGACCTCAGCCCCGCCCACTGGAAGATGCTGCGCGCCATGGTCGCGACCGGCGAGGGCGACCTCTTCATCGCCAGCGACACCCACCAGCGGATCTACGACCGGCAGGTCACCCTCTCCACCGTCGGAGTCCACATCCGCGGCCGTGCCTCGAAGCTGACGCTCAGCTATCGCACCACCCAGGAGATCCTCGACCAGGCGGCCAAGGTCGTCAGCGGGGCGACTTACGACGACCTTGACGACGGTACCGACACCCTCGACGGCTACCACTCCCTGCTGCACGGCCCGGCCCCCGAGTACGTCGCCTGCGCCGATTGGACCGACGAGATCGCCCAGCTCGCCGAGGCCCTCAAGCAGTGGCGCGCGGACATCACCCAGCCCGCCGCGGACGGCACCGTACGAGACCCGAGCGGCACCATGGCCGTATGCGTCGCCGACGGCGAAATGGCCGGCCGCGTTGCCGCCGATCTGGAGATGAAGCACGGCATCACCACCGCCACCCTCACCAAGGACGGCCCGCAGGGCAGCGGCGAGGTCCACATCGGCACGATGCACCGGTTCAAAGGGCTCGAATATCAGAAGCTCGCGATCATCGGTGCGAGCGACGGCATTCTTCCGCGCACCGCCCTCGTCGAGCAGTACGAGAAGACCGACCCCACGCGGTACGAACGCGAGCTCAAGAAGAGTCGTAACCAGCTCTTCGTCGCCACCACCCGAGCCCGTGACGCATTGCGGATCTCTTGGCACGGAAAGCCCAGTCCGTTCCTGCCTTTGTAGCTGACCGAGGCGATTCCGCCCCGCGGTGACGATCTACCGCGGGCGGAGCGCGCCGGCAACCCGGTCCTTCGCGTGCCGAAGGGTGAGGTGCGGCATTGATCGCCCGAGATCCAGCCAGCCCTGTGGGGCTCCTGCCGTGACGGCGGCGAGAGAGATGAGGATGCCTGGATCAGCCGACGGCAGTCGGCTCCGGCTCTCGCGCCCCTCAGCTGCCCGAGAGGAGGCGCTCGCGCTCGGCCGCCACGATCTCGCGTGCCAGCTCGGCGTCCGTGATGTCGAACGCTTCAGGGGCGCTGTCCGCCGTCTCGGAGACGCGGGCGAAATCCGCGAAGAGCTGGTTCTTGCGTGCCAGGATCTCGATGATGCGCTGGTCGACGCCCTCTTCGGAGAGCAGGCGGTGTACTTGTACCGACTCCAGTTGCCCCATCCTGTGGGCGCGGCCGATGGCTTGCCATTCAGTCGTCGGCTTGAGCTGAGGCTCGCAGATCACGACGACCGATGCCGACTGAATGTTCAGGCCGACGCCGCCCGCCACGATTTGTGCGACGAGGGCGGCCCCGTGAGGAGCTCGGGAGAACTCATCGACCATGCTCTGTCGCGTCGCGGCGGGTACTGAGCCGGTCAGCGGCCCGAACACCTTCCCCGGAAGGTTCGACGCCACTTCGTCGAGGACGTCACGGAAGTACGAGAAGACCAGCACCTTGCGTTGGTTCTCCTCCGCCTCCTGGACGATGTCGATGAGGCGCTGCATCTTCTCGGACTTGGCACCGGCGCGTAGGGCGGCCTGGCGCATGGCCATGAAGTTGCCGTCGATGACGGCCGCCCGGTAGTGCTGCTCATCGATGCTGGACATCGGCAGCCACTCGTCGATGTCGAGCCGCTCCGGGAGCTCGGTGAGGACGTCTTCCTGATTCCGGCGGAGGTATGCAGGTGCCACCTGCTTCCGGAACTGACGAGGAGATATTTCCGATGCACTGACCGGAAGGTCCGGCCGGAGGTAGCCGATGAGATTGCGGAATTCCTCGATCCGGTTCTCCAGTGGGGTGCCGGTGAGGAGGACTGCTCGCTCGCAGCGCTCTATCAGGGCCGTGGAGCGCTGGGTTCGTTTGGCTTGCGGATTCTTGATGTAGTGCGCTTCGTCGAACACCAGGCACGCAGGTTCGGCACGTTCGGGAATCCGACCGTCCAGCCATCCGAGGATGTCGTAGGTGGTGACTGCGACTCCTCCGCTGCGGATCCACGACTTCAGCGCGTCGTCGCGTGCAGGTCCATGGAGGCGGTATGCCCGCAGATCGGACTTGGCCTGGACTTCGCGTACCCAGTTGGTCACGACGGCGGCCGGGCACACGACCAGGAAGTGGGAGGAGCCCTTGGCGCGCAGGTGGGTGAGTACGGCGAGGGACTCGACGGTCTTCCCCAGGCCCATCTCGTCGCCGATGACGACCTTCCGCTGCACGATCGCGAAGCGGGCGCCGAAGGACTGGTATCCGCGGAGGGACGCCTTCAGATGAGTGGTGTCGAGGGTGAGCTCCCTGACCGCCTGGACGATTTCGGCCGGCAGGTGGCCTTGGCTCTTCTCGGCGTCGTCGGCCAGGAATCCGAGCTCCGCGAGCATCGCGTAGTAGTCGGCCGGCCGGGAGATGAAGTCCTCCCAGGGGTCGCCGCCCGCGCCGCTGTTCCCGCCACTGAGAACCGCCCCGCGTCTCTCGACGGCAGCCAGCGCGGTACGCAACTCGGCGACGGCCCGGGCCTGGGGGACTAGTACCACGTGGGAGGTTCGGGCATCAAGGTTCTGGAGGAGCGGTCGTACCGCGTCGGCAGCGGCGAGGTCCGCTGTCGCGCTGCGGATCGAGCGCGCCGCGTCCCAGGCTCGCATGGCCGCGAGGAGCTTAGTGGTGGCCTGTGAGCGGTTCTTGATGTCGATGCGGATCGGCATCTCGTCCATGGTGGTCTGCCAGATGGTCTGCGCGGCGCCGACCATCCGGTTGCCCGTCGTGTCTCCGACCCCCGGGAGCGACCGGATCCGTGACTGCTGGTCGAGGACCTGCTGCACGTTCCTGATTCCGGCATCGACCAGCGCCGTGATGCGCAGTTGGCCGCTGGTCGCGTCCTTGAGCCGTTCGACGGGCATCTCGGCGACCAGCTTGCGAACCTCGCCCTGCCGGACGGCGTTGCCTGCGGTGTCGACGGCCCTTCTGAACTCGCTCTCTCGGTGCAGAGCCAGGTCGATCGCGGTGATCGCGGTCTTGGCGGCATCCAGCTCAGGCCGCCCGACGAGTTCGGCCCGGGCGCCGAGGCGCCGGCCGAAGCCGACCCTCTCGTCGAGGACATCTGAGGGCCCGACTGCCGGGGCGGCCTTCCCGTCCCACGCCGCCAGGCCTTCCAGTTCGGGTACGAGCCGGGTGCTCGTGACCCCCTCGTGAAGTGACAGGAGATAGGTTGCGGCCTGCTCCGCTTCTTCCTTGCGGCTCTTGCCCGAGAAGATCCGGCGGGGACCGAATAGTGCACGGACAGCCGTCAACGCCCGGCCGGCGTCGTCGGTCAGCCGTCGGATGCCCTGCTGGGTATCGGCTGTGATCGCGGGAAGGGCTTGGCGGCAGGCCAGGGCGGTCACCAGGCCGGCATCGGACGGCGAGACCTGCAGGACGCGCCATGACGTGGTGGTCTTGGTCCCGAGCGAGACCACGCGGTTGAGGAGCTGCCTGGCGGCGTCCTCCGCTGTTGATTCGACGGGCCCACGTCGCTCGGCGATCTCAGCCGCGAGCTTGTGCCAACCACCGACGTCTTCCACCACACCACGCAGGTGATGACGTGTTTCTCGTTTCATTGCCCCCGCCGACTCGCATGACCTCTGGGAAGATTAGCGACCCCCGTTGATCAAGTCGACGGGATCACGACATCGCCGGAACGTCCGAGTGGCGTTCGCAGGCTGCCAAGCGGAGGTTGTGCACGTGCTGCTCGAGGAGCTCAGGCCGGGTCTGCGGATCGACGGACTCGTACCGGCGGAGGTCGTCACGCTCATCGCCGCCCAGCCGCACGGTGGAGACGCGGTCGAGCTGACTTTCAAGACGGCCGGGGGCGCCCTCGATCAGCAGATCGTCTTCCGGAGGGACGAGGGCAGGCTGAGCATTGCCCGCAGCGGTAGCCGCGCCTTCGACGCGAACGTACGTGACTTCCAGCTGGTCGCCGAGGCTCAGAGGATCTCGTTGGCCGGCTTGTTCGACCCGATGCTGGCCGTGGCGACCAGCGACGTCCAGCCGCTCCCGCACCAGATTCGCGCCGTGTACGGCGAGCTCATGCCCCGTACGCCGCTGCGTTTTCTGCTCGCCGACGATCCGGGTGCGGGAAAGACGATCATGGCAGGGCTCTACATCAAGGAGCTACTGCTGCGCGACGATGTCAAACGGTGCCTCGTCGTGGCTCCAGGAGGCCTGGTCGACCAGTGGCAGGACGAGCTCTTCTTCAAGTTCGGCCTCCGCTTCGACCTGCTCACGAACCAGCTCGCCGACTCGCCGCTCCATCTCAATGTCTTTGAGGCCCACCCGCTTCTCATCGCGCGCATGGACCAGCTCTCCCGTAACGAGCACCTGAAGGCACAGCTCCGGGACACGGAATGGGACCTGATCGTCGTAGACGAGGCGCACCGCATGGGTGGTCACTACTTCGGCGGCAAGGTGGAGAAGACCAAGCGGTTCCAGCTCGGTGAGAAGCTCGGGGAGATCACGCGCCACCTGCTCCTGATGACCGCGACCCCGCACTCGGGAAAGGAGGAGGACTTCCAGCTCTTCCTCACCCTGCTGGACCGTGACCGGTTCGAGGGCAGGCAGAAGAGGAGCGCCGACGTCGGCGGGATCATGCGGCGCATGATCAAGGAAGACCTGCTTACATTCGAGGGCAGGAAACTCTTTCCCGAGCGAGTGGCGGAGACCGTCCCCTACGAACTCACGGCACTCGAGTACGACCTCTACGAGGACGTCACCCACTACGTCCGCGAGGGGATGAACCGCGCCGACCGCATTGGCGGCACACGCAAGAACACCGTGGGTTTCGCACTCACCGTGCTGCAGCGACGACTGGCCTCCAGCCCCGAAGCGATCTACAAGAGCCTCGTGCGGCGTACCGAGCGCCTGGAGCGCAGGAAACAGGAGATCCTCGACGGCACCAGTCGCGAGAGCATGCCCACCGTTGACATTGCTTCCTTCGACCACGACGACTTCGACGCCCAGGAGATCGAGGAGATCGAGGAGGAACTGCTCGACGCGGCGACGGCGGCACGGACGGTCGATGAGCTCGATGCCGAGCTCGTCGAGCTGAGGACGTTGGTGCGGACGGCGCAGCGGGTCCGCGAGGCGGGCACGGACCGCAAGTGGTCCGAGCTGTCTGCCCTCCTCCGGGACCACGCGCTGGTGACGGACGCCGAGGGGCACCCGCGGAAACTGATCGTCTTCACCGAGCACCGCGACACCCTTCGCTATCTGCAGGCCAAGATCGGCTCGCTGCTTGGGAGGGCCGATGCTGTCAAGGCCATTCACGGCGGCGTACGTCGGGCAGAACGCCGGCAGATCACCGAGGAGTTCACCAAGAACCGCGACGTTCGGATCCTGCTGGCCACCGACGCCGCGGGCGAGGGCCTCAACCTGCAGGCCGCACACCTGATGATCAACTACGACCTGCCCTGGAACCCCAACCGCATCGAGCAGCGCTTCGGCCGCATCCATCGCATCGGCCAGGAGGAGGTCTGTCGGCTCTGGAACCTCGTAGCCTCCAACACCCGCGAAGGTGAGGTCTTCACGCGTCTGCTGGAGAAACTCGACCAGATGCGCGAGACGTACGGCGGGAAGGTCTTCGACGTCCTGGGAGAGGCATTTGCCGAGACTCCGCTGCGAGACCTGCTCCTCGACGCGATCCAGTACGGTGAGCAGCCGGCTGTCAAGGGCAGGATGCACGAGGTTATCGACAGCACCGTCGGAGACGGCCTCAAGAGTCTCCTGGACGAACGTGCGCTCGCTTCGGAGCACCTCTCGGATGCCGATCTCGGTGTTCTGCGCGCCACCATGGACGATGCCCGCGCCCGGCGTCTTGAGCCGCACGACATCGAATCTACCTTCAAGGACGCCTTCACCCGGCTCGGCGGCCGGATCGTCAAGCGGGCACAGGGTCGTCACGAGATCGCCCACGTGCCGCAACATGTCCGTTCAGCGGGCAACGGCCCCATCGCCACCAAGTACGACCACGTCACCTTCGACCTCGGCCGGGTCCAGCCCGACGACCGCGCCCACGTCGACCTGATCGCCCCGGGCCACCCACTGCACGACGCCGTCATGGCGGAAACCATCCGGAACTTCAGCGGCGCCCTCAACCGGGGCACCATCCTCGTCTCGGCCGCTGTCGACGCGCCACACCTGCTCGTCGGGGTCGAAGAGGAGGTCGTGGACGGTACCGGCGAGTCGGTGGCCCGACGGTTCTCCTACGCCTACGTCGACAGTCGCGGCACCGTGCACCCGGCCGGCCCTGCGCCCTACCTCGACTGTGCTGCGGCGCCCGACAGCGCAGCGACCGACATCGCGCACGGACTGCCTTGGCTGGCGGACGCCGAGTCGAAGGCGACCAGCTGGATCATCGCCAACCAACTCCCCGAATACCTGGCCGAGGTCCAGCCCCGTCGCCTGGCAGAGTTGATCAAGACACGGGAACTGGTGACCAAGCGCCTGACCTCGGAGAGCGAGCGGCTGCTCTTCGATGCCGCAGCGGCCTCCGAGAAGGAACGGAGAGGTGAGAAGCCCAAGGAGTCTTCGGAGAGCCTCCACCGCAAAGCTGTTGAGCTCGACGTGCGGCTCCGGAAGCGTCTCGACCTGCTCGACCAGCAGCAGCAGATGTCGACGAAGCCACCGTATATCCTCACCGCGGCGCTCGTGCTGAGCGCCTCCGATCTGCCCTCTTGCGAGTGAAGAACATATTTGTGTGATTACGAGGGGGGCCTGAAGCGCGGCATCCGCCCCCAGTGCCTGAGTTCGACGGACGCGCGCTCGGCAGGGTTGCGGAGCCTGGCGCGGACGGAGCATGTCTGTTTCCCAGTCGCTGTGTCGCTGGCCCTTCGGCCGCCTGCTGGGAGCGCATAGTGTCGGCGGTTTGCTGGAGACCGGAGTCCGCGGTGGTTTCCATGTAGGCGGCGGCGTCGGTGACGCCTGGACGACGCCGTCGGCGGGGGCAGCCGTCAGGTCGTGGGCCGATCCAGGGCGCGGCACGGAGAAAGCGTATTCCTCTGCTGGCGGTGGTCAGAGCCTGGACATTCAGCCCATGCCCAGGCGGCGCTTTGCTCCCGAGGCCGCGCCCGGAGCAGGAACGCATCCCCACGAGCGCGGTTATGCGAGCCCTCGACGCCGTGCGGAATGGCGAAGCGTAAAATGCGTGGTGCCGAGTGTCTTTAGCTCTCGTCGCCGTGGCCAGACCGTGAGATTGGTAAGAGGCACCTCTCCGCGTTCGGAAGGGAGGGGTTGGGGGCTTCCGCTGCCTCGGCAGGAAAGGACCTGACGGCGCCGAAGGGTATGAATTCGCCGGACGGGAATTCGAACCTTGCGCTCGGCGATGATCACGTGAGGCAGCTGCGCGCCGACTCCTTGTGCTTCATGCTTCGACCATTCGGCACCGCTCTTCCAGCCATTTTCGGACCTCCGCCGGCGAGAACCGAAGCTGCTGGCCTACGCGGAAGCTTGGCACTTCTTCCTTGAGATGGTTGTCGTAGACCCAAGAAGCCGGCTTCCCGAGATAGGCGGCAAGCGCCTTGACGTCCCACATCGGCTCACTCACAAACAGTTCCTCTACGCTTGCTTCAGGTGCTCGCGAGGACGGTAGTGAGGAAAGACGGCCGCACCAAGCGGGTGGAGGCCTGCGTCGCGACGAGGGCCCCGGAGTCAGCACCGAACCAGCACGACGCACCCGAACGGGCCGGAACGGACGTCAGTGGAAGTCAGCACCAGGTCAGCACCGGCGCGGTCGCGCTCGATTTGGCTCGTGCGGTCCGCGCCTCTGACCTGCATGTTTGTGCGGGAGGGTGCCGCGTGGTAAGCGGCGCCCTCCCATTTGGAGAACATCTGGCTGCGGACCAAGCGGTACAACGCCTCCGGCAAGGTCGTCTCCGGCACCGGCGGCGTCTGCTACCTCTACTTCCCGGCGGCGCGGCTGACCCCGCGCCAGCGGGCGGCGCTGGCGGCCGTCGGAGTGCGCTGAGCACCGGGCCGCGGCGGGGGCTGTGAGCAACGTCTCTGCCGCAAAGGGCGCGGGCGGTGGCAAGGTGGACGAATCGGTGGGGGGAGTCCACCGCACGCACGAGATCAGCGAGAAGCACATGACCGCCACTTCAGTCACCGCCGCCCGCGTCCGCACCGGAGGCCCGCAGGACGACGGCCCCAAGATCGTCGAGCACGTCATGGGCTGGGTCCTCGTGGCCGTCGTCGCGATGCTGATCACCCAGCTCGGCCTGCTCTGAGCCGGCGGGGGCGCTGTGAGCCGGCGCACATCCCCGCTGTGACCTCACGCATACCCGTCCGGTCCGACCTGCCATACTGCGGATGTCCCGCCGCCCGTTGGAACCAGGGTCGAAACGTGAACATCAGTGAACAGCGTGACGCGGCTCGCCCCCGGCCGCGCGGTACCGAGCGTTCCCTCGCCCGCCGCGCCGAACTCATCTCCATCGGGCGGAAGTTGTTCGCCGACACGTCCTACGACGCGCTCTCGATGGACGACATCGCCCGCCAGGCCCATGTCGCCAAAGGGCTGATCTACTACTACTTCCAGTCCAAGCGCGGCTACTACCTGGCCATCGTCCAGGACTCGGTCGCCGATCTGGTCACCTTCGCGGCGAGCGGACTGAAGCTGCCCGCGCGCGAGCGGGTGGAGCGCACCATCGACGGCTATCTGCGCTACGCCGAGCACAACCAGGCCGCGTACCGCACCATCGTCAGCGGCGGGGTCGGCTTCGACACCGAGGTGCAGGCCATCCGGGACGGGGTGCGCGAGGCGATCGTCGCCACCATCGCCGAGGGGGCCTACGGCAGCGCCGACATCACTCCGCTGGCGCGGATGGGCCTGCTCGGCTGGGTGTGCGGGGTGGAGGGCGCCACCCTCGACTGGATCGACCGTCCCGCCCTCACCCGAGAGGTGATGTGCGAGCTGCTGGTGAAGACGCTCGGCGGTGCCATGCGCGCGATCGAGGAGATGGACCCCGCCTATCCGGCCCCGCGGCCCGCCCGCCGGGAGGGATGAGCGGGGGCGGAGGCCCATGACCGGCCTCCGCCCCGTATGCCCTGCCCGTTCGCGACCGGTCAGTTGATGGCCTTGATCAGCTCACCGCTCGCCGTGTCGCCGCTCAGCTCCCAGAAGAAGGTGCCGCCCAGGCCCTGCTGGTTCTTGTACGTCATCTTCGTCGCGATGGTCGCCGGGGTGTCGTAACTCCACCAGTTGCTGCCGCACTTGGCGTACGCGGTGCCGCCCACCGTGCCGGTCGCCGGGCACTTGGTCTTCAGCACCTTGTAGTCGTCGATGCCCTGCTCGTACGTGCCGGCCGCCGGGCCGGTCGCGGTGCCGCCGGGCGCGGACTGGGTGACGCCCGTCCAGCCGCGGCCGTAGAAGCCGATGCCGAGCAGCAGCTTGGAGGCGGGGATGCCGAGGCCCTTGAGCTTGGCGATGGTCGCCGAGGTGTGGTTCGCCGCCTTCGGGATGCCGGTGTACGAGGTCAGCGGCGAGTGCGGGGCCGTCGGGCCGGTGGCGTCCCAGGCGCCGAAGTAGTCGTACGTCATCGGGTTGTACCAGTTGACGTACTGGGCCGCGCCCGCGTAGTCGGCCGCGTCGATCTTGCCGCCGGTGCTCGCGTCCGCCGGGATCGCGGCGGTGACCAGGTTGCCGGAGCCGAACTTGGCCCGGACAGCGGCCATCAGGTTCTTGTACGCCGCCCGCCCGCTGGTGTCGCAGCTCGCGCCGCAGGCGTTGGGGTACTCCCAGTCGATGTCGATGCCGTCGAAGACGTCCGCCCACTTGGAGTTCTCGACGAGGTCGTAGCAGGACTGGGCGAACGCGGCCGGGTTCTTCGCGGCCTCACCGAAGCCGCCCGACCAGGTCCAGCCGCCGAACGACCACAGCACCTTGAGGTTCGGATACTTCTTCTTCAGCTCGCGCAGCTGGTTGAAGTTGCCGCGCAGCGGCTGGTCCCAGGTGTCGGCGACCCCGTCGACCGACTCGGCGGCCGTGTAGGTCCGGTCGGTGGCCGCGTAGGCGTCGCCCATCACGCACTTGCCGCCGACGACGTTGCCGAAGGCGTAGTTGATGTGGGTGAGCTTGGCGGCGGAGCCGGAGGTCTCGATGTTCTTGACCAGGTACTTGCGGTCGTAGGTGCCCCATTCGGTGAAGTAGCCGACGACCTTGGAGCCCGCGGCGGCTTCGGCCTCGGGGGCGGCGGTGGCCGTGGTGGCGCCGGCGCCCGCGAGGAGTCCTGCCCCGAGGACGGCGGTACAGGCGGCGGCGACGAGCGCCCGGAACGGGGCGCGGGAACGGAGGGGGGTGCGCATCGGGTGTCTCCTCGTGGGGGAGAGGGGGACGCGTGCTGATTGGCATGAACGCGAAAAGGCGTCCGGTGATGCGACACCGTAGGAGGACTAGACCAGTTCGGTCAATGGTGCGGACCAATTTCGGAGGGCGCATAATTCTTGAAGTGAGCGGTCGTTAACCGGTGACGGAGCGCCTCGGATCGGGCATACTCACAGCGCACAGCCGCTGGTCAGCGGCTTCCGCGACCCGGAAGCCCAGGCCTCGGCCGGCCCTCAGAGAGACCCGGCGGAGCCGCCCCACCCACGGCGCTCGTCCGCCGATATGCCCTAACGGGAGGAGAGCGTCGCCATGCCCGACCACGCCCCGCAGCCGGTGGACCGGCAACTGCCCACGGACGAGGCCCGGGACCTGATCTCGCTCGTCCGCGACATCGCGCAGCGTGAGATCGCCCCGGCGGCGGCCGAGGAGGAGGACGCCGGCCGCTTCCCGCGCGCGATATTCACCCTCCTGTCGGAATCCGGCCTCCTCGGCCTGCCCTACGACGCCGAGTACGGCGGCGGGGACCAGCCCTACGAGGTCTACCTCCAGGTCCTGGAAGAGCTCGCCGCGGCCCGCCTCACCGTCGGCCTCGGGGTCAGCGTCCACACCCTCGCCTCCCACGCCCTCGCCACCTTCGGCACCAAGGAGCAGCAGGTCGAGCACCTGCCCGCGATGCTCGGCGGCGGCCTGCTCGGCGCCTACTGCCTCTCCGAGCCGTCCTCCGGCTCCGACGCGGCCTCCCTGCGCACCAAGGCCGTACGGGACGGCGACGGCTGGCTGATCACCGGCAGCAAGGCCTGGATCACCCACGGCGGCATCGCCGACTTCTACACCGTGATGGCCCGCACCGGCGAGGACGGCCCGCGCGGGATCACCGCCTTCCTGGTGCCCGGCGACGCCGAGGGGCTGAGCGCGGCGGCGCCGGAGAAGAAGATGGGCATGAAGGGCTCGCCCACAGCCCAGGTCCACTTCGACGGGGTGCGCGTCGGCGACGACCGGCGCATCGGCGAGGAGGGCCAGGGCTTCGCGATCGCCCTGGACGCCCTGGACTCCGGGCGGCTCGGCATCGCCGCCTGCGCGATCGGTGTCGCCCAGGCGGCCCTCGACGCGGCCGTGGAGTACGCGACCGGACGCCGCCAGTTCGGCCGGCCGATCGCCGACTTCCAGGGCCTGCGGTTCATGCTCGCCGACATGGCGACGCAGATCGAGGCCGGCCGCGCCCTCTACCTCGCGGCGGCGCGGCTCAAGGACGCGGGCCGGCCGTTCGCCAAGCAGGCCGCCATGGCCAAGCTGCACTGCACCGACACGGCGATGAAGGTCACCACGGACGCCGTCCAGATACTCGGCGGGTACGGCTACACCGCGGACTTCCCGGTCGAACGCCATATGCGCGAGGCCAAGGTGCTCCAGATCGTCGAGGGCACCAATCAGATCCAGCGCATGGTCATCGCCCGTCACCTCGCCGGTCCGGAGAGCCGCTGAACTGACCCGGCCTGACCAGGGGCGCCGCCAGCCTGACCCACTCGGGGTCGTGGCGCCCCGGCAGGGTGCGTCCGCCGCTGGCCCAGGTGCGCATGAGGTCCCGGTAGATCGGCGGGTCCTGGAGCTGCGGCGGCGCCGCCACAGGCGGCAGCGGAACCGATCCTGCGGGAACGAACAGTGGACGCTGACGCCCGGTCGCGGAGTAAGTGGGGGTCATACCGGGGCAACGCCGCGCCGGGCGGACAGGTCACGATGCGCGGAATAGGGCGTGCGTTCTGCGGATGTCCGGTCCGGTGACCTCAGGTGATCCGGACACCGGACACGACCGACCCGCGCCACGGCTCGAGTGCCGTGGCGCGGGTCGGTCGAGAGAACCGGGCCGGGTGGCTCAGGCGGCCTGGCGGCGCATCGCCGGGACGCGCATCGGGCGCGAGCCCGGGCCGCCGACGTGCGAGAACGGCTGCATCCGCCAGTCGAGACCCTGCGGCAGGGTCAGCAGCAGCGCGGTGTGCTGCTCCTGCGGCTCGAAGGACTCGTCGGCGGGCCGGGCGTCGGTGGCCCGGCGGCCCGTACCGGCACAGACCGTGAGACCGAACGGGTTCCACGGCGAGGCGCACAGCGCGTGCTCCGGCAGGACCTCCTCGTCCGCCAGCAGGGCGATGGGCTGCGCGCAGTCCGGGCAGATCACCCGGTACATCTCGAAGGTGTCGTACGCGTCGAACTCGTCGGTGTCGTAGGCGTCGGGTTCGACGCCCTCCGGCTCGGGCTCGACGACCGGCTGCGGGCGCTTGGGCGCGACACGACCAGGGCGCTTAAGACTCTGCATGGGATTCTCCCCCTCGGGCTGGGCCGTTCAGGCACTGCGGCCTCGACCACAGCAAGCACTTCCCAGCCGGATTCCGGGGTAATCACGAGAACATCACGGAGACGGCGGAGAGGCTGTGGCATTCGTCACACGGCCTGTGCGGCGGCCCCGCACGGGAGGCCCCGCGGCCCGGACGGTTCACGGCTTCCGCGCGGCCACATCACGAACCGGGCATGACCTGGGCCGCAAGCTATCCGAGGAGATCAGCGGCACTGTAGGTTCTTGCGTCATGGAGGAGCTGGACCGACAGATCGTGCAGCTGCTCGTCAAGGACGGGCGGATGAGCTACACCGACCTGGGCAAGGCCACGGGCCTGTCCACGTCGGCCGTGCACCAGCGGGTGCGCCGGCTGGAGCAGCGTGGTGTCATCCGCGGGTACGCCGCCGTCGTCGACCCCGAGGCCGTCGGGCTGCCCCTGACCGCCTTCATCTCGGTGAAACCGTTCGACCCCAGCGCACCCGACGACATCGCGGACCGCCTCGCCGGCGTCCCCGAGATCGAGGCCTGCCACAGCGTCGCCGGCGACGAGAACTACATCCTCAAGGTGCGGGTGGCCACCCCGCACGAACTGGAGGAGCTGCTGGCCCGGCTGCGCGGCCTCGCCGGGGTCTCCACCCGCACGACCGTCGTCCTGTCGACGCCGTACGAGGCACGCCCGCCGCGCATCTGAACCACCTGCGTGCGGGACGGCGCACGCGGGGCGCGAGACTGTTCCCCATGAGTGAGCGCACCGACCCGACGAAGACCGTCCTCCTCCGCCGCGGAGAGGTCCACAGCCCCGCCGACCCGTTCGCCACCGCCATGGTCGTCGAGCACGGCCAGGTCGCCTGGGTCGGTTCCGAAGGCGCGGCGGACGCCTTCGCGGACGGCGTGGACGAGGTCGTCGACCTCGACGGCGCCCTCGTCACCCCCGCGTTCACCGACGCCCACGTCCACACCACCGCCACCGGACTGGCCCTGACCGGGCTCGACCTGTCGGCCGCGGGCGATCTCAACGAGGCACTCGCCCTGGTCCGCGGCTTCGCCGCCGCCCGCCCGGACGACCGGGTGCTGCTCGGCCACGGCTGGGACGCCGCCCGCTGGCCCGGCGGCCGCCCGCCGACCCGTGCCGAGCTGGACGAGGCGACCGGCGGACGGCCCCTGTACCTGAGCCGGATCGACGTGCACTCGGCGGTCGTCAGCACGGCGCTGCTGGAGCTGACGCCCGGCCTCGACGCGGCCGACGGCCCGCTCACCGCCGACGCGCACCACACGGTCCGCGCCGCCGCCCTCGCCGCCGTCACCCCGGCCCAGCGCACCGAGGCGCAGCGCGCCGCCCTCGCCCACGCCGCCTCCCTCGGCATCGGCTCGGTCCACGAGTGCGGCGGGCCGGACATCTCCTCCGAGGACGACTTCACCGGCCTGCTCCGGCTCGCCGCCGAGGAGAGCGGCCCGCGCGTCGTCGGCTACTGGGCCGAGCGGGATGTGGCGAAGGCGCGCGAACTGGGCGCGATCGGCGCCGCCGGCGACCTCTTCGTCGACGGCGCCCTCGGCTCCCACACCGCCTGCCTGCACGAGCCGTACACCGACGCGGCCCACACCGGCACCGCCTACCTGGACGCCGACGCCGTCGCCGCCCATGTCGTCGCCTGCACCGAGACGGGTCTCCAGGCGGGCTTCCACGCCATCGGCGACGCCGCCGTCACCGCCGTCGTCGAGGGGGTGCGTGCCGCCGCCGAGAAGGTCGGCCTCGCCCGCATCCGCGCCGCCCGGCACCGCGTCGAGCACGCCGAGATGCTGACCCCCGAGACCGTCGCCGCCTTCGCCGAACTCGGCCTCACCGCCTCCGTGCAGCCCGCCTTCGACGCGCTGTGGGGCGGCGAGGACGGCATGTACGCCCAGCGCCTCGGAGCCGAACGCGCCCGCGCCCTCAACCCCTTCGCGGCCCTGCTGCGCGCGGGGGTGCCGCTCGCCCTCGGCTCCGACAGCCCGGTCACCCCGCTGGACCCGTGGGGCACGGTCCGCGCCGCCGCCTTCCACCGCACCCCCGAGCACCGCGTCTCGGTACGAGCCGCCTTCACCGCCCACACGCGCGGCGGCTGGCGAGCGACCGGCCGCGACGACGCGGGCGTCCTGGTGCCGGGCGCGCCCGCGGACTACGCGGTGTGGCGCACCGGCGCGCTCGTGGTGCAGGCCCCCGACGACCGGGTCGCGCGCTGGTCCACCGACCCGCGCTCCGGCACCCCCGGACTGCCCGACCTCACCCCCGGCAGCGACCTGCCGGTCTGCCTGCGCACGGTGGTGGGCGGACGGACCGTGTTCGTACGGCCGGGCGAGTGATCTCCACGGCCGGCACGGGCGAGCGGACCGCCCGGCCACCGTCTCGCGACCTGCGCATCCTCCGCTCCGACCTGCGGGTTCATCACGGAGTCGCAGGTCAAGCGGCTGTTGACAGGCGACGGTGAGGGGCCGGTAGGTTCTGCCGGGTCCACCACCGGACACCCCGACCGGGGAACGTTCGCGCACTCGTCGCGGCGCCGCTGGGTCAGGGATGGTGAACCCCACCGGGCCACCGTCACTGGCAGCCAGGCTCAGCGTCCGCACCGCACCGGGGGAACGTTCCGGCCGGCCGGGAAGGTGTGACCCGGGTGGGGCCCGGGCGCTCAGTAGACAACGGCTTTCGGTCGACCCGCAGCCGGCGGGTCCCAGGTCGGCCCGAAGAGCGCCGGGCCCCCATCCGCCGCCATCGGCAGGCGGTCAAATCCGTGCACATACCCCGCTCCCGGCGGCCCGACACCACGACAGGTACGTCCTGTCACGTCATCGCAGGCCGCGGCCACTATGGTGGACCCCTGCGCACGGACATGAAGGGGCAGCAGTGAACGACGGCGACGGGACCCTCGAGGCCACGGCCCAGGGGAGACGCTTCGGCCCGCTCGGCACGGCCTTGGTGATCATTCCGACCTACAACGAGGCGGAGAACATCAGGACGATCGTCGGCCGGGTGCGTGAGGCGGTCCCCGAGGCGCACGTGCTGGTGGCCGACGACAACAGCCCCGACGGCACCGGCAAGCTCGCCGACGAACTCGCCGCCGCCGACGACCATGTCCAGGTCCTGCACCGCAAGGGCAAGGAAGGCCTGGGCGCCGCCTACCTCGCCGGCTTCCGCTGGGGCATGGAGCACGGCTACGGCGTGCTGATCGAGATGGACGCCGACGGCTCCCACCAGCCCGAGGAACTGCCCCGCCTGCTGACCGCGCTCAAGGGCGCCGACCTGGTGCTCGGCTCCCGCTGGGTGCCGGGCGGCCGGGTGGTGAACTGGCCCAAGTCCCGCGAGATCATCTCCCGTGGCGGCAGTCTCTACTCCCGCCTCGCGCTCGACCTGCCGCTGCGCGACATCACCGGCGGCTACCGGGCCTTCCGCCGCGAGACCCTGGAGGGTCTGGGCCTCGACGAGGTCGCCTCCCAGGGCTACTGCTTCCAGGTCGACCTCGCCCGCCGCGCGGTCAAGGCCGGCTACCACGTGGTCGAGGTCCCGATCACCTTCGTCGAGCGCGAGCTGGGCGACTCCAAGATGAGCCGCGACATCCTCGTCGAGGCGCTGTGGCGGGTCACGTCCTGGGGCGTGGGGGAGCGGGTCGGCAAGCTCAAGGAACGGGTCGGGCCGGCCAAGCGGTAGGGCCCTTATCCCCCGCTGAGCCGGGGCCGGGCACACTGGACGCATGACGACTGGCGCTTCGACCCCTGCTCCCACCACCCGGCCGCGGCGCTCCCGGCTGCGCACCGCGCTGCCGCTGGCCGTCGCGGCGTGGCTGGTGCTGGAGATCTGGCTGCTGACGATGGTCGCGAGCGCCGCGAGCGGGTTCACCGTCTTCCTGCTGCTCCTTGCCGGATTCGTGCTCGGCGCCGTGGTGATCAAGCGGGCCGGCCGGCGCGCCTTCCAGAATCTCAACGAAGCGCTCCAGCGCGGCACGGCACCCTCCAGCGGTGGCGGCAGTGGCCTGATGATGCTGGGCGGGCTGCTGCTGATGCTCCCCGGTCTGATCTCGGACGCCCTCGGTCTGCTGCTGCTCGTCCCGCCGGTCCAGAAGGCCCTGGGGCGGTACGCGGAGCGGGCGATGGACCGCAGGCTGCGCCGGGTCGCCCCCGGCAGCCTGGGCGACGCCTTCCAGCAGGCCCGTATCCACCGCCCCGACGGCAAGGTCGTCCAGGGCGAGGTCATTCGGGACGAGCCCGGCACCGCCGGGGACACGCCTTCGGGGCAGTACCCGCCGCTCAATCGCTGAGGACCGCTGAACCCCGCTGAACTCGCCGGACGCGGCCGGGCGCACGGCCGGCCCGGCCGGGCCGGGAGACGGGAACGACCGCGGGCGCCGTACGTGAGTCACGTACGGCGCCCGCGGTCGTATGCGCTGGTTGTCGGGCCAGGCCCCGCTCAGGGACTATGCCGACTTGCGGCTGTCCCGGGGATGAACGGCGATGTTCATCGCGCCGGAACGCAGTACGGCAAGCCGCTCCTCGAGGACCTCTTCGAGTTCCTCGCGGGTGCGCCGCTCCATCAGCATGTCCCAATGCGTTCGCGCAGGCTTGGCCTTCTTCTCCTCCGGGCCATCGCCGTCCACGAGGAGTGCTGGGGCCCCGCAGACCTTGCACTCCCACTCCGGCGGAATCTCCGCCTCGACCGAGAAGGGCATCTCAAAACGGTGCCCCTTCTCGCATGCGTACTCCACGGCCTGGCGCGGGGCCAGGTCGATGCCGCGGTCCGTCTCGTAGCTGGTCACCACGAGGCGCGTGCCGCGAAGAGCTCGCTCACTCATGAATCGTGCCTCCCGGGCTTGTCGCCCACAGGACAGGTGTCGCTGTCGTCGTCATCCGGTCAACGTCCGGTCGGCGGTAAAGATTCCCGATCCGAGTCCCGTTCCGGGTCATGCGTCGCCGTCGTAGCCGCAGCCTTGTCAACCAGTGCAGTACCCACAGGCGCCCGGTTTGTCACATCTGTTGGGAGATGTCACCTTGCGTTTAAATATCTTTGACGCGCAGTAACGGTACGCCTGGCAGGCCAAACGCGTACACTACAGCCCTTTCGCGCCGAGTGCTAAATCCTTTCGGGAACCGGGTTGCCCGCGTCGCGGATCGCTCGCCGTACGGGTACCCGCGCGAGCAGGACGAATCCCAGCACGAAGAAGGCCACCAGCGAGATGATCGCGTCCCGGTAGCTGCCGGTGAGCTGGTAGGTCAGACCGAAGAGCAGGGGGCCCAGCCAGCTCATGCCGCGGTCGCTCAGCTCGTAGGCCGAGAAGTACTCGGCCTCCTTGCCGGGCGGGACCAGATGCGAGAACAGCGAGCGGGACAGCGCCTGGCTGCCGCCGAGGACCAGGCCGATCCCGGCGGCCAGCGCGAAGAACCACACCGGCTCCCCGGCGGGCAGCACATAGCCCGTGGCGAGGATCACGGTCCAGGCCACCAGGGAGCCGAGCACCGTGCGCTGGGCGCCGTACCGCCGCGCCAGCCGGCCCAGGGCCAGCGCGCCCGCGACCGCCAGCACCTGCACCAGCAGCACGGCCGTGATCAGCGTCGACTGGCCGAGGCCCAGCTCCTCGGAGCCGTAGAGGGAGGCCTGGGAGATCACCGTCTGGATGCCGTCGTTGTAGACGAGGTACGCCAGCAGGAACGCCAGGGTCAGCGGATGGCGGCGCATGTCGCGCAGGGTCGCCATGAGCTGCCGATGGCCGGGCAGGGCCGCCGCGGGCTCGCGGGACGGACGGTCGCGCAGGCGCCGGAGCGGGATCAGCGCGAACGCTCCCCACCACAGCCCGGCCGAGGCCAGACAGATGCGGACGGCCTCGCCCTCGGACAGGCCGAAGGAGTCGTGGGCCTGGTAGAGGACCAGATTCCCGACCAGGACCAGCGCTCCGGCCGCGTATCCGAAGGCCCAGCCGCGCGAGGAGACCGCGTCGCGCTCCGCGGGCGGCGCGATCTGGGGCAGGTAGGAGTTGTAGAGCATCATCGCCACCGACTGCGCCGCGTTCGCCACCACCAGCAGCAGCCCGCCGAGCAGATAGCGGTCGCCGGAGAGGAAGAACATGCCCGCGGTCGCCGCGGCGCCCAGGTAGGCGGCGATCGCCAGCAGGGGCTTCTTGCGGCCGGTGCGGTCGGCGGCGGCGCCCACCAGGGGCATCGCCAGGATGGCCACGATCACCGACAGGGACACCGCGTAGGCGAAGAAGGACCCGGCGCGCACCGGGACGCCCAGCGGATGGACGAACCCGTCCGCGTCCGCCGCCGACTCCGCGACCGAGGTGAGATAGGGGCCGAGGAACACGGTGAGCACGCTCGTCGAGTAGACGGAGCAGGCCCAGTCGTAGAAGTACCAGCCGCGCTGCTCGCGCCGCCGCGCCGCGGACTCGTCCGCCTCCGTCGTGCCGGTGCGCACGGTGTCGTCGCCCACCCGTGCCCTCGCTTCCCCGTGCAGGTGCCGCGCGGGTCCGGTGCGACGGCGGGCCGGCCGGGTCAGGCCCAGACGCCCCGGTCCTCCATGACCTTGCGCAGTGTGTCGATGTGATCGGTCATGATGCCATCGACACCGAGGTCCAGGAGCCGGTGCATCCGCTCCGGTTCGTTGACCGTCCACACGTGCACCTGGAGCCCGCGCGCATGGGCCGCGCGGACGAAGCGGTGGTCCACCACCTGGATGCCGGACTGGTGCTCGGGCACCTGGGCGGCGACGGCCGAGCGGCGCAGCGCGGCTGGGACGCCCCAGGAGCGCAGCCGCAGATTCAGCACGCCCCGCGTGCCGTACGAGGTCGCCAGGCGCGGTCCGGCCAGGCGCTGCGCCCGCACCACCCGGGCCTCGGAGAACGAGCCGACACAGATCCGGTCCCAGGCGTCGGTGCGGGCGACCAGGTCCAGGAAGGGGAGCAGGGCCGGCTCGGCCTTGAGGTCCACGTTCCAGCGGACCTCGGGGAAGGTCTCCAGCAGCTCCTCGAAGAGCGGCACCGGTTCGCTGCCGCCCACGCGCGCCTGCCGCACCTCGGCCCACGGCAGGTCCGCGATCCGGCCCGCCCCGTCGGTGACCCGGTCCAGCGTGGCGTCGTGGAAGGCGACGACCTTGCCGTCCCGCGTGGTGTGTACATCGGTCTCGATGTACCGGTAGCCCGTCTCCACCGCGCGCCGGAACTGGAGCACCGTGTTCTCCAGGCCGTCGGCCGCCCCGCCCCGGTGGGCGAAGGGGATCGGGCCGGGATGGTCGAGATAGGGATGACGTATGCGTGAGGTCACGGTCGCAGTATCGCGCGCCGCGGTTGCCCGCCGGCGACGACCGTGCTGCCGTCCGCTGCCGACGGGACGGCGAACACCCGCAGGAAGAGCTGGGCGAGCGGGCCGATCGCCAGCGCGTACAGCAGGGTGCCGACCCCGATGGTGCCGCCCAGCGCGAAGCCGGTGACGACCACCACGACCTCGACGGCGGTCCGCATCAGGCGGATCGAGCGGCCGGTGCGCCGGTGCAGGCCGGTCATCAGGCCGTCGCGCGGCCCGGGACCGAAGCGGGCGGCGATGTACAGGCCGGTCGCGACGCCGTTGAGGAGGACGCCGACGAGGAGGGTGGGGACCCGGATCAGGAGCGAGTCCGCCTCGGGGGCCACGGCGAGGGTGCCGTCCATGGCGAGGCCGACGACGAAGACGTTGGAGACCGTGCCGAGACCCGGGCGCTGGCGCAGCGGGATCCACAGCAGCAGCACCACCGCCCCCATGACGATCGACACCACGCCGATCGTCAGCCCGGTGCGCTCGGCCAGGCCCTGGTGGAGCACGCCCCACGGCTCCAGGCCGAGGCCCGCCTCCACCAGGAGCGCCGAGCTGGCGCCGAACAGCGTGAGGCCGGCATACAGCTGGATCAATCGACGAGTGAGATGTCCCTGTGCGGGCTGCGCGGACAACGTGCCCCCTGGCTGGTGGTGGTGGCCTGACGCATGACACTCTGTGGCTTGGGATGAAATCCCATCTATGGCCAATTCGGGGAAGGTGGACTGGTAACCATGGCCCAGTGGACTTCGGCGGTGGGTGCCGCACAGCTTGCCCGGCTGCTCAAGAGCCAGCAAGACCGCCCCGCCGGACCCGGCACCCGGCGCCCGCCCGCCTACCGCGCACTCGCCGACGGCGTACGGCTGCTGGTCCTCGAAGGCCGGGTGCCGGTGGCCGCCCGGCTGCCCGCCGAGCGCGAACTGGCCCTCGCGCTGTCCGTGAGCCGTACGACGGTCGCCGCCGCGTACGAGGCGCTGCGCACCGAGGGCTTCCTGGAGTCCCGGCGCGGCGCCGGCAGTTGGACCGCCGTACCGGCCGGAAATCCGCTCCCCGCGCGGGGTCTGGAACCGCTGCCCCCCGAGGCGCTCGGCTCCATGATCGACCTGGGCTGCGCGGCACTGCCGGCGCCCGAACCGTGGCTCACGCGCGCGGTGCAGGGCGCCCTGGAGGAACTGCCGCCGTACGCGCACACCCACGGCGACTATCCGGCCGGGCTGCCGGCCCTGCGCGCCATGATCGCCGAGCGCTACACCGCGCGCGGGATCTCCACCATGCCCGAGCAGATCATGGTGACGACCGGCGCGATGGGTGCCATCGACGCGATCTGCCATCTGTTCGCGGGCCGCGGCGAGCGGATCGCCGTGGAGTCGCCGTCGTACGCCAACATCCTCCAGCTGATGCGGGAGGCCGGCGCCCGGCTGGTGCCCGTCGCGATGGCCGAGGGGCTGACCGGCTGGGACATGGACCGCTGGCGGCAGGTGCTGCGGGACGCCGCGCCGCGGATCGCCTATGTCGTCGCCGACTTCCACAACCCCACCGGCGCGCTCGCCGACGAGGACCAGCGGCGGCGGCTGGTGGAGGCGGCCCGGTCGGCGGGGACTGTGCTGGTCGCCGACGAGACCATGAGCGAGCTGTGGCTGGACGACGCCATGGAGGGCGCGATGCCGCCGCCCGTGTGCTCCTTCGACCCCGCCGGGTCCACGGTGATCACCGTCGGCTCGGCCAGCAAGGCGTTCTGGGCCGGGATGCGCATCGGCTGGGTGCGGGCGGCGCCGGACGTCATCCGCAGCCTGGTCGCCGCGCGCGCCTACGCCGACCTCGGCACGCCGGTGCTGGAGCAGCTGGCGGTGCACTGGCTGTTCAGCACCGGTGGCTGGCAGCAGGCCGTGGAGCTGCGGCGGGGGCAGGCGCGGGAGAACCGGGACGACCTGGTCACCGCCGTGCGGCGGGAGCTGCCTGGGTGGGAGTTCGAGGTGCCGCGGGGTGGACTGACCCTCTGGGTGCGTGCCGGGGGCCTGTCCGGGTCGCGGCTCGCCGAGGCGGGGGAGCGGGTCGGGGTGCGGGTGCCGTCCGGGCCGCGCTTCGGGGTCGACGGGGCCTTCGAGGGCTATGTGCGGCTGCCGTTCACCGTGGGCGGCGCGGTGGCGGAGGAGGCCGCGGTCCGGCTGGCCGCGGCGGCCCGGCTGGTGGAGAGCGGCGGGACGGCCGGCGGAGAGGCGCCGCGGACGTTCGTCGCGTGAGGCGGACGGCGGCGTCGGCGGCTGGGGAGTGCGCCTGGCCGCGTCTCGGGGGGTGTGCCTAGGTGCGTCTCGGGGCGTGCGTCGGGGTGTGTGTCGGCGTCCGCGCCGTCGTGTGTGTCGACGGATGAGGAAGAGGCGGGTCCGCAGGTGCGGACCCGCCTCTTTGGTTCCTCCGTGGGTGCTCCGGCCTCTCAGGAGCTCTCCGCCGCTACCGCCTTGGCGGGCACCTGCTCCGGTGTGGGGTCCGCAGCAGGGTCCGCCTCCGTCGGGGTCTCCGCGTCCAGGGAGTCCGTCTCCACGGCCTTCGTCAGGGCCGCCGGAGTCAGGGCTTCCGGCGTCAGGGCCTCCGAGGCCAGGTCGTCCGAGGCCAGGCCCTCCGAAGCCAGGGGTTCCGGCGACAAGGCGTCCGGCGACAGGGCTTCCGGCGACAGGGCTTCCGGCGTCAGGGCTTCCGGTGCCGCGTCCGCCGGTGTGGTGCGCGGCGGCAGCAGGTCGAGGACGGCCTGCCGGTGGGTGTCGCTGGTCGCGTCGTCGTACGGGTCGGGCGTCGCCGGGACCTGGAGCCGCAGCACCGGACCGGCGCCCAGCCGGGCGTAGCCGCGGCCCGGCGGGACATGGGAGACCGGTGTGGTGTGCGAACGGGCGCCCAGGACCGACGAGAGCTGGTCGGCGGTGGCCGGACCGAGCACGACCCGCGCGCGGGTGTGCTGGCGTACGCCGTCGCCCAGCGCGTCCAGGCTGTCGAACTGCTCGGCGATCACCACGGTGACGCCCACCGCGCGGCCGTGCCGCAGCGGCACCTGGAGCAGGGACAGCGGATCTTTGTGGCCGTCGGCCACGGAGAGGTGGCCCAGCGCGGTAGGCCGGTCCAGCAGCAGCCACAGCGGCCGCTTGGTGTCGTCCGGCGGGGGGTTGCCCTCCTGCCGGGCGCGGTTGACGGCGATCAGCCGGCGCTCGGTCTCGGTCGCGGCCCACTCCAGGCTGGCCAGCGCCCCGGCCAGCCCGCACTCCACGGCCAGCACGCCGTCGCGCCCGGTCAGGCAGGCGTACTCGCCGGTGCCGCCGCCCTCGACGATGAGGACGTCGCCGTACCGCAGGGCCTGGAGGGCGATGGAGCGCACCAGGGTGGAGGTGCCGGTGCCCGGCTGGCCCATGACCAGCAGATGGGGCTCGGTGGAGCGGATGCCGGTGCGCCAGACCACCGGCGGGACGTCGCGCTGCTCCTCGCCGTGGGTGAGGGGGAGCGTGCGCTGGACCTCGGAGGGGTCGGTGAAGCCGAGGACCGTCTCGCCGGGGGCCGTGACGAATCGCTGGGCGGCGATGTCGGTGGGCAGCGGGGCCAGGACGGTGACGGTGAGCTGGTTGCCCTCCTCGTCCCAGGCGAAGTGGTACTCGCGGCCGCGGCCCGCCTTGGCGCTGAGCAGGTGTTCGACGCGGGCCCGGGACTCGGGCTCGCCGTCGGGGAAGTAGGCCGGGTAGCGGATCACCAGGGCGGCGATCCGGCCCGAGCCGTCGAACTCGTACTCCGGGAAGGTCTTCTCCCAGTCGCCGCCGTGGGTGTAGAGCGGCTCGGGGTCCTCGGTGGTCGAGAAGTACGGGACCAGGGCCTCGTACAACGACTTCAGCCGCTCCGTCTGCGACTCGTCGGGCCCCTCGGGTTCCGGCGGGGTGCGGTCTCTGCCCTGCCAGGCTGCCGCCGCCATCAGGCTGATGACGGCGAGCAGCGGCCCGTACGGCACGAGCGCCACTGCCAGGATCACCGAGGCCACCAGGAACAGCAGCGGCCCGCGCTTGTCCTTGGGGGTCTCGGCCCACTTGCGTCGTCCGGCCGCCGCCAGCCGACGCATTCCGCGGGTGATCGTGATCAGTGGATGGAGGACGTCGGTGGCACTGTCGGCCGCCGTCCGGGCCAGCTCCCGGCTCCGGGCGATCTGTGCGCTGCCTGTGCTCAGGATGCGGGGGAGGGGGCGCCGAGCCACTGCGGTCTCCTGAAGGTGCGTACGGATGTCGGGACGGACGTCAGAACTTGATGCCGCCGAGGAGGCTCGCGAGGCTTTCGCCGCCGGCCTTGATGCTGGGCGCGATGGCCGTGCTCGCGAGGTAGAAGCCGAAGAGTGCGGCCACCAGGGCATGCGACGCCTTGAGTCCGTCCTTCTTGAAGAAGAGGAAGACGATGATGCCGAGCAGGACCACGCCTGAGATGGACAGGATCATTTGAGATCTCCTGGTTCGTGGGGACAGTCACCATGAGTACTTCCAGGATCACAGGATGTATCCATACTATAAAAGGTGCAACTGGGTGAAATTCGGTGGATTTCCCCCGGCTGGCGGAGTCCTCTTGAGGCCTTTGAGCTTGGGTGTTGCGCCCGACCGGGTCTCCGGTGATCTTTACCTCGGGCACATCGGGTCATGTGCCGCGCGAGCCAGTACCCTGGCGATTCACCCGAACGGTTGTAGCGAGAGGTGGTCCGGCCGATGAGTGAAGCCCCCGACCCCGAGGTCGTGGAGCTGGCGACGAAGATCTTCGACCTGGCCCGGCAGGGCCAGACGGAGCCGCTGGTGGCGTATGTCGACGCGGGCGTGCCGGCCAACCTCACCAACGACCGGGGCGACTCCCTGGTGATGCTCGCCGCCTATCACGGCCACGCGGACACGGTCCGGGCGCTGCTCGCCCGCGGCGCCGAGGCGGACCGGATCAACGACCGGGGCCAGACGCCGCTCGCCGGAGCCGTCTTCAAGGGTGAGGAAGACGTCATCCGGGCCCTGCTGGAGAGCGGCGCCGACCCGGCCGCGGGCACTCCGTCCGCCGTCGACACCGCTCGCATGTTCGGCAAGGCCGAGCTGCTCAAGCTGTTCGGCGCGAATTGATTCGCAGCTTCTGATCAGGTAAAACGCACGTTTCGACCGGACAGGTCGACGACCACGGGGGAGGCGGTACGGGGCCGCCGGATATTTCGGTCGCGGCATCGAGAACTGCCGAGTCATCATGACGTCGTGATTCACGGACGCGATGGCTGGGCAGGTGTTGCCGCACCGCGCGGGCCGTGATGCGGTCCGCATGGGCCACCGACGAGAGGCAGAGGAAGATGGTCTACAGCAAGCAAGAGACGGCGGGCGCCCCGACGTGTTGTCACGCGGCCAGGTAAGGCACATTCCCGGTTGCGTCGACGCTTGATGTGAGGCTGTTTCCCATGTTCGATCCGGTCATAGCGCCCAGCGGTACGCTGCTCGGCCTGCTCCAGCGGGGCCGCGGCGACGGCACGCTCCACGCGCTCACCGCCCCTCGGGCCGAGGCCCTCTCGGCCCTGAACCACTGTGTGCTGCGCGACCCCCGCCACGACTGGCAGGTGGAGAACCGCTCCCTCTACTACGCTCGCCTCTACCTCGACCTGAACGGCGAGCTGGACGCGATCGAGGCGCACCTCTTCGACCCCGACGACATCGTCGACGACGACGAGTCACGCACCGGACTGGCGCTGGCCGTCCTCGGCCACCTCGCCTCCTACGGCAGGCGCGACGCGCTCGAACTGCTGCGCGAGTACGCCGCCCACGGCACCAACTGGGCCTGGGCCCTCGACGAACTCGCCCTGCGCGACGACGACGCCGGGCTGCGCGCCCTCGCGGCGCCCGTCCTGGCCCGCTTCCCGGCCGACGCCGAGGGCGACGCCGAGCTGGCCGCCGCCGTCCGGGACGCCTTCGAACCCCGGCCCTGGCGGCTGTGGGCCGAGGATTCGCGCGAGTGGATCGCCACGCGGGTACGGGCCGCCCACGAGACCGGGTGCTTCGACCGCTGGCAGCGGCAGATGCGGCCCACCGGCCCCCGCCCGGGGTGGAGCGTGCAGGCCGTCTTCGAATGGGCCCAGCAGGGCATCGAACGCGGTGCCGCCCTGCACGTCCCGGCCGCCCGCTGCCTGTCGGCCGTGGCCGGCCCGGAGGACCGGCCGGAGATCGTCCAGGCGGCCAAGGGCGGCGACGACGGCGCCCGCTGCACCGCGTTGCGCTATCTCGCCGACAGCGACGACTCCGACGCCCTCGATCTCATCGACGCCGCCGTGACCACCGGCTCGTCGGCCGTCGTGGAGGCCGCCGTCGACGCCTTCGAACGAATGCGCGGTGTCGCCGCCGTCGACCGGGCGCGCGGCTGGGCCCGCCGCCCCGACGCGCTGGGCGCCGCCGCCGGCCGGGTCCTGGCCTGCCGAGGCGGGGCGCAGGACAGTGACCTGGTCCTCGGCGCCCTGCGCGAGGCCGTCCGGGGCGAGGGCCCCGACGCGCCGACCCTGTGGACCCTGGTCGACGGGGCCGGACGGCTCGGCATCGCCTGCGCGGCACCCGTGCTGCGGCACGTCTACCGGGAGACCGCCTCCTCCCACCTCCGCGGCCGCGCCGCCCGCGCGCTCGCCGCCACCGACCCCTCCTTCGCCGCCGGCTTCGCCGTCGAGTGCCTGTGGGACTGCGAGGAGTCCACCCGCGAGATCGCCGCCCGGTACGCCGAGACCGGCGACACCCGGGTCGTGGAGCAACTGCGCCGGCTCGCCGCGGATCCGGCCGAGGAGGCCGAGGTCCAGACGGCGGTACGCAGCCGCATCGGGCCGGACGCGCCGGCTGTGTGAGGCGGCGGGGCGGGCGAGGGGTGCGGCGAGGCTGAAGCCGGGGCTGAGGCCAGGGCTGGCACCGGGATCAAGTCAGGGCTCGGGTGAGGGTCGTAGCTGATCCTGGGTGACGGTCGGCGGGCTGAGGGTGAACGTACGGAGCCGATCCGAGCCGATTCGAGCTGATCCGAGTCGATCCGAGCTGATCCGAGTCGATCCGAGCTGATCCGAGTCGATCCGAGCTGATCGGGACCGAGCTGGGCTGATCGCAGTCGGCGGTTGGCGGCCGACGGGCTCGTGGCGAGCGTTCGTAGCCGATCGCGATTGAAGCAGGCGATCGCGATTGAAGCAGGGCCGAGAGGGGACGCCTCGGCTGTCGGCCGGGCCGCACAAACCCGGCATGTGAACGTGCGGTGACCCGCGGGGCAGACCCGTGTGACAGGATTCCTGCCCGCGTGGGTGCGCGAGCAACGCTCATGGGACGTTCCTCGGCCGGAAAGATCCACGTTGACGTGGCCACGTCCGGCGCGGCGACAACACCCGTATGCGTGTCGTCATCGTGACCGAATCCTTTCCCCCCGATGTGAACGGCGTGGCCCACTGCGCGCTCCAGACCGCCCGGCACCTCGTCGACCGCGGTCACGCTCCCCTAGTCGTCGCCCCGGCCCCCGCTCCCGGACAGCGGCCCGACGCCCTCGCGCCGTGCCCGGTCGTCCACGTCCCCTCGCTGCCGCTCCCCGGCTACCCCCAGGTCCGGGTCGCCCTGCCCAGCCGGCGCCTCGCCGCCGCGCTCCTGCGGCACCGCGCGGACCTCGTCCACCTGGCCAGCCCCTTCGTCCTCGGTGCGCGCGGCATGGCCGCCGCCGCCCGGCTCGGCGTCCCCGCCGTGGCCGTCTACCAGACCGACCTGGCCGGATACGCCCGCACCTACATGGGCGCCGGCGAGGCCGCGGCCTGGCGGCGCATCCGCTCCGTGCACGCCGCCGCCGACCGCACCCTCGCGCCGTCCACCGCCTCGCTGGGCGACCTGGAGGCGCACGGCGTGCCCCGGGTGCGGCTGTGGCCGCGCGGGGTCGACGCCGCGCGCTTCCGCCCCGGCCACCGGGACGAGGCGCTGCGCCGCGAACTCGCCCCGAACGGCGAACTCCTCGTCGGCTACGTCGGCCGGCTCGCCCCCGAGAAGCAGGTCGAGCTGCTGGCCGGGGTCTGCGCGCTGCCGGGCGTGAAGGTGGTGGTGGTCGGTGACGGGCCGAGCCGGCCCGGCCTGGAGGAGGTGCTGCCCGGCGCGGCCTTCCTGGGCCGCCGCACGGGTGACGACCTCGCCCGGATCTTCGCCTCGCTCGACGTCTTCGCGCACACCGGCCCCTTCGAGACGTTCTGCCAGACCGTCCAGGAGGCCATGGCCAGCGGGGTGCCCGTCGTCGCGCCCGCCGCCGGCGGCCCGCTGGACCTGGTCGACCACGGCCGCACCGGGCTGCTGGTGCCGCCGCGCGACGCCGACGCCGTACGGGACGCCGTGGCCGTCCTCGCCGCCGATGCCGGGCTGCGCGCCGCGTACGGCACCGCCGCGCGGGCGACGGTCGAGGGGCGCACCTGGGCGGCCGTCGGGGACCGGCTCATCGAGCACTACGAGGACGTGCTCGCCGCGCGGAAGGCGGTGCTGGCGGCATGAGCGACACCCCGCTGCGGATCGTCCGGCTGGCCAACTTCGTCGCACCCGCCTCCGGCGGACTGCGCACCGCCCTGCGCGAACTGGGCAAGGGCTTCCTGGCCGCCGGGCACGAACCCGTCCTGATCGTGCCGGGCGACCGCCACACCGACCAGGACACCGATCAGGGCCGGGTGATCACGCTGCCCGGACCGCTGCTGCCCGGCACCGGTGGCTACCGCGTCCTCACCGACCGCCGCGGCGTCGCCGCCCTCCTGGAGGACCTGGCCCCGGACCGCCTGGAGGTCTCCGACCGTACGACGCTGCGCTGGACCGGCCGGTGGGCGCGCCGCGCCCGGGTGCCCGCGGTGATGGTCTCCCACGAGACCGCCGACGGGGTGCTGCGCACCTGGGGGCTCCCCGAGGGCACGGCCCGCCGCGCCGCCGACGCCCTGAACACCCGGACCGCCCACGCGTACTCCCGGGTCGTGTGCACGACGGAGTTCGCCGAGCGGGAGTTCGTCCGGATCGGGGCCCGCAACGTCGTGCGGGCGCCGCTCGGAGTCGACCTGACGGACCGGCACCCGGCGCTGCGGGACCCGGCGGTGCGTGAACACCACGCGCGCGTGGACCAGCTGATGCTGGTGATGTGCTCCCGGCTGTCCGTGGAGAAGCGGCCCGGCGTCGCGCTGGACGCCCTGGCGGCGCTCCGCCGGCGGGGCAGGCGGGCGGTGCTGGTGGTCGCCGGGGACGGGCCGCTGCGCGGGCGGCTCGAACAGCGGGCTCGTGAGCGGAACCTGCCGGTCGCCTTCCTCGGGCACCTGTCCGACCGCAAGCTGCTCGGCGCGCTCCAGGCGAGCGCCGACGTCTGCCTCGCCCCGGGGCCCGCGGAGACGTTCGGTCTCGCCGCGCTGGAGGCCATGGCGTGCGGGACGCCGGTCGCGGTGAGCGCGTCGTCCGCGCTGCCGGAGGTCGTCGGGTCCGCTGGGGCCGTCGCGGCGGACCACGGCGAGGGTTTCGCGGACGCCGTGGAGACGCTGCTGGAGCGGCCCGAGCGGGAGCGGCGCGAGGCCGCACGCGCGCGTGCGGAGTGCTTCGGGTGGGGTACGGCGGTGGAGGCGTTCCTCACCGCCCACGACGCGGGGGTACGGGTTCGTCCTGTCGTGTCCGACGTGGGGGTACGGGTTCGTCCTGTCGTGTCCGACGTGGGGGTAGGTGTCCGTCCGGCCGTGCCTGGTGCGGTGGGACGGGTCGGTCCCGCTGTGCCCGCTTCAGCGTTGCGGGACCGTACCGCCGTTCACGACACGACCGCGAGCGGCCGTCCCCTCAAGCCGGACCAGCCCCTCAAGCCGGACCAGCCCCTCCGGCCCGAGGAGCCCCTCGGGCCCCACCAGCCCCTCGCCCCCTTGCTGCCCCTCGCGCCCGTGGCCCCGGAGGGCGTCGGATGAGACCGCTGCGCTTCGTCGCGCTCGGCGACTCGCTGACCGAAGGAGTGGGCGATCCGGTGCGGGCCGGGTGGCGCGGCTGGGCCGCGTTGCTCGCCGCCGGGCTCGCCCCGGAACCCGTGCGGTTCACCAACCTCGCGGTCAGCGGGGCGCAGACCCGGGACGTGCGGGAGACGCAGCTGCCCGCCGGACTGGCCCTGCGACCGGACCTCGTCTCGGTGGTGGTCGGCGTCAACGACACCCTGCGCCGCACCTTCGACATCCACGGCGTGGCCACCCGCCTCGACGAGGTGTACGCGGCGTTCACCGGGCAGGGCGCGGTGCTGCTGACCGCCTGCCTGCCCGATCCCGGTGCCCTGCTGGGCCTGCCCGGCGCGCTGGCCCGTCCGCTGGCCCGAAGGCAGCGGGCCGTGAACACCGTCGTCCACGCGCTGTCCGAGCGCTACGGGGCGGTGCACCTGCACGCCTGCGAGGGCGACTGGATCGGCGACCGGGCGATGTGGAGCGCGGACCGGCTGCACCCCGGTGAGCGGGGCCACCGGCAGCTTGCCGCCCGCTTCCACGCCCTCCTGTCCCGGACCGGCCTCGCGACTGGCGCGGCGCCCTCGACGGAACCCGACTCCCCGGCACCGGGCAGGGCGGCCGGCCTGTGGTGGCTCGCCACCGCGGGCACCGGCTGGGTGGCCCGGCGCTGCACCGACCTGCTCCCGCAACTGCTGCACCTGGCCGCCGACGAGATGCGGCACCACGCGCGCGGGACGAGTGCCCGGCTCGACCTGCGGGCGGCGCACGCGGTGGCGGGAGCGCTGGAAGGGCTGGGCGTGCGGGAGGAGGCGGAGGCCGCGTAGCAGCCCGGGCCGGTCAGCGGCGGCGTACCGCGACGAAGCGGAGCGGGATGCCGGGGACCGCCTGGGCGGCTGCCGCGAGGTCGGCGGGGTGGACGACCGCGACGACCGGATAGCCGCCGGTCGTCGGATGGTCGGCCAGGAAGACGACCGGGCGGCCGTCCGGCGGGACCTGGACCGCCCCGAGGACCATGCCCTCGCTCGCCAGCTCACCCGCCCGGGCCCGTTCCAGAGCGGGCCCCTCGGTGCGCAGGCCGATGCGGTTGCTCGCCGCGGACACCCGGTACGCGCCGGAGGTGAAGGTGCGCAGCGCCCGCCGGGTGAACCAGTCGTCCCGTGGGCCGAGGGTCACCCGCAGGACGAGTACGGCGGGCGGTGCCGGGCGGGGAGCGACGTCCACGCGCGCGTGCGGCTCGTTCGGGACGCCCAGCGGCAGCACCGCGCCGTCCGTGAGCGGAGCCGGGCCCAGACCCGACAGCAGGTCGGTGGAGCGGCTGCCGAGGACCGGTTCGACGGCGACGCCTCCGGAGACGGCGACATAGCTGCGTACTCCTGCCGTGGCCGCGCCGACGTCCAGGACCGCGCCGGCGGGCACGTGGACGGGCGCGCTCCAGGCGGTCGGCCGACCGTCCACGGTCACCGGGCAGGGCGCGCCGGTCACCGCCACGGTGACGGCCGACCGGGGACGCAGGGCACAGCCGTCGAGGGTCGTCTCCAGGACGGCCTCCGTGGCCGGATTGCCGACCAGCCGATTGGCCAGGGCCGCCGCGGGCGCGTCCAGCGCACCGGAGCGCGGCACCCCGAGGTGGGCGTGGCCGGGACGCCCGAGGTCCTGGACTGTGGTCAGTGCTCCGGCGCGTACGACGGAGAGCGCGCGGTCCGTCATGCCGCCCCCGTCCGGCGGGCCCCGGCCGGTTCCGCCGGGACGAAGCGCACCCGGGTGCCCGGCGCCAGCAGTGCGGCCGGTACGCGCGCGTGGTCCCACAACACCGCGTCCGTGCTGCCGATCAGCTGCCAGCCGCCGGGCGACGACCGGGGATAGACGCCGGTGTAGGGACCGGCCAGGGCCACCGCGCCGGCCGGCACCGCGGTGCGCGGCGTGGCCCGGCGCGGCACGTCGTAGCGCGGCGGCAGTCCGGTGAGGTAGCCGAAACCGGGGGCGAAGCCGCAGAAGGCGACGCGGAACTCGGTCCCCGCGTGGATGCGCGCGACCTCACGCTCAGCAACGCCCCAGTGGGCGGCCACCTCGGCCAGGTCCGGACCGTCGTAGCGGACCGGGATCGTCACGGCGGCCTCCGCGCGCGGCGGCGCGGGCGGCACCTCGGCGGTGGCCAGGTCGGCGGCCAGGCGGCCGGGGTCGGCCAGGCCGTCGAGGAGGACCGTACGGGCGGCCGGCACGATCTCCCGGACCGTCAGCGAGCCCTCCGCGCGGCGGCGCAGGAGCTCCGCGTGGAGGGCCTGCGCCTCCTCGCCCGAGGAGACCTCGACGAGCAGCGCGTCCTCGCCCACGGGCAGCACCCTCATGCGAAGGCCTCCACCCGCACGCCCGCCGCCTCCAGGCGCTGCCGCACCCGGTGCGCCAGCTCCACCGCGCCGGGTGTGTCGCCGTGCAGACACAGGGACCGCGCGCGGACCTCGATCGGGGCGCCGGAGTGCGCGGTGACCGTCCCGGACCGGGCGAGCCCCACCGACCGCTCCACGACGGCCTCCGGGTCGGTGATCACGGCACCGTCCTGCCCGCGCGGCACCAGCGTGCCCTGCTCGGTGTACGCGCGGTCCGCGAACGCCTCCGTGACGGCCGTGAGCCCCGCCTTCGCGGCCAGCTCCAGCAGCCGCGAGCCGGGCAGGCCCAGCACGGGCAGCGTGGCGTCCGCCAGCAGCACGCCGTCGACCACGGCCGCGGCCTGCCGCTCGTCGCGCACCACGCGGTTGTACAGGGCGCCGTGCGGCTTGACGTAGGCCACGCGGGCGCCGGCCGCGCGCGCGAAGACCTCCAGGGCGCCGATCTGGTAGGCCACCTCGGCGGTCAGCTCGTCGGGCGGCACGTCCATCGAGCGCCGCCCGAACCCGGCCAGGTCCCGGTAGGAGACCTGGGCGCCGATCGTCACCCCGCGCTCGGCCGCCAGCTCGCACACCCGGCGCATGGTGGCCGCGTCCCCGGCGTGGAAGCCGCAGGCCACGTTGGCGCTGGTGACGACGGACAGCAGCTGCTCGTCGTCGGTCAGCCGCCAGCGGCCGAAGCCCTCGCCGAGGTCGGCGTTCAGATCGATCGCGGTCATGGTCCCCTCTTGCTGGTCTCTTGCTGGTCTCTTGCTGGTGGCGTGGTGCGGATCGCTGTTGCCGGTCGGGTGGTGCGGATCGCTCTTGCTGGTCGGGTGGTGTTGGTCGCCGGTCGGACGGCCCGGTCGGACCGTCTCAGCCGGACCGCCGGACCGCCGGACCGCCGAGCCGTCCGTGCCGGTCACGCCACGCGGTACTGCTCGTCGCGGGCGTCGGTCAGGAACATCTGGCCCGGTGCGTGGGTGATCGCGAACGGCGGGCGCGAGGCCATCACCGCGGCCTGCGGGGTCACGCCGCAGGCCCAGAACACCGGGATGTCGTCCGGCTCGGCCGTCACCGGTTCGCCGAAGTCGGGCCGGCCGAGGTCGTCGATGCCGAGTACCGAGGGGTCGCCGCAGTGTACGGGGCCGCCGTGCACGGCCGGGAGCAGGCTGCTCTCCCGGATGGCCGCCGCCAGGTGCTCCGGCGGCACCGGGCGCATGGACACCACCATCGGGCCGTGCAGCCGCCCGGCGGGCCGGCAGGGGCGGCCGGTGACGTACATCGGGACGTTGCGGCCCTGCTCGACATGGCGGATCGGCACGCCCGCCGCGGTCAGCGCCCACTCGAACGTGAAGCTGCACCCGATCAGGAACGACACCAGGTCGTCGCGCCAGTGGCCGAGGACGTCCGTCGGCTCGTCCACCAGTTCGCCGTCCTGCCAGACCCGGTAGCGCGGCAGGTCGGTGCGCAGGTCCGCTCCGTCCGCGAGCACCGTGGCGGTGGCCCCCGCGTCGGTGACGTCGAGCACCGGGCAGGGCTTGGGGTTGCGCTGGCAGAACAGCAGCATGTCGTACGCCCAGTCCTCGGGCACCGAGATCAGGTTCACCTGGGTGTGGCCGGCCGCGACTCCGGCGGTGGGGCCGGTGAGCCCGGCGCGGAAGCGGGCCCGGGCGTTCTCCGGGCTCCACGCGTGCGCGTGCTCGTCCACCAGGGTGAGGGGGCGGTCGTCGGTGGCGGTTGTGGCGACGGTGGCGGTGGTGGTGGCGGGGGCGACCGCGCTGGAGGTCACGGCGGCGGTGATGGGCGGGTGCGGCTCGTTCACGTGAGTTCCCTTCCGCGGGTCTCCGGCAGGCCGAGCAGGGCCAGTGCGGCGAGGCCGTAGCCGATCGCGCCGAAGACCAGCGCGCCGCCGACCCCCCAGCTGTCGGCGAGGAAACCGACCGTGGTGGGGAAGACGGCGCCCACCGCGCGGCCGGTGTTGTACGTGAAGCCCTGGCCGGTGCCGCGCACGGCCGTCGGGTACAGCTCGCTCAGGAAGGACCCGAACCCGCTGAAGATCGCCGACATGCAGAACCCGAGCGGGAAACCGAGCACCAAGAGCAGGGTGTTCGCGCCGCTGGGGATGTTGGCGTACGCCAGGATGCAGATCGCCGACAGCAGCGCGAACAGCCAGATGTTGCGCCGCCGTCCCAGCCGGTCCGTGAGATGACCGCCCGTCAGATAGCCGAGGAAGGCGCCGGAGATCAGGAACGTCAGATAGCCGCCGGTGCCGACGACGGAGAGATCGCGCTCCGTCTTGAGGTACGTCGGCACCCAGGTCGCCAGCGTGTAGTAGCCGCCCTGGACACCGGTGGACAACAGCACGGCGAAGACCGTGGTGCGCAACAGGCCGGGCTTGAAGATCTCTCCGAACGTGCCCTTCCGCGCGGTGTGTTCGCGTACGGCGACGGCCTGGGGCGCGTCGTGCACGCGGCGCCGCATCCACATCACCAGCAGCGCGGGCAGCGCGCCGGTCCAGAACATCACCCGCCAGGCCAGGTCGTCGTCCAGGAACGAGAACACGGCGGTGTACACGATCGCGGCCAGCGCCCAGCCCACCGCCCAGGAGCTCTGGACGGCGCCGAGGGTGCGGCCGCGGTGCCGGGCGCTCGCGTACTCGGCGACCAGGATGGCGCCGACCGCCCACTCGCCACCGAAGCCGAGGCCCTGGAGGGCGCGAAAGACCAGCAGGGTCTCGTAGTTGGGCGCGAATCCGCAGGCCACGGTGAAGACCGCGTAGGTGATGACCGTGATCATCAGGGCCTTGACGCGGCCGATGCGGTCCGCCAGCACTCCCGCGAGGGCACCGCCGATCGCGGAGACGACGAGGGTGACGGTGGTGAACAGGCCGGTCTGGCCGCTGTCCAGGCCGAAGTACGCGGCCAGCGCGACCATGCTGAGCGGCAGCGTGAAGTAGTCGTAGGAGTCCAGGGCATAGCCGCCGAACGCGCCGGCGAAGGCGCGCCTGCCGCGCGGCCCGAGCGCGCGCAGCCAGCCCGAGTCGGCTTCCTGAGGGGGGTGTTCACCGGCGCCGGTGCGGATGTCATCGGTCACGGGCCGTGGTGGAGGGGTCGTGCTCATGGGCACCTCGCAAGGAGAGGACGGAGGGTGCTTGAGAGATGAGCCAACGCACAGCAACGTAGAGGATCGTTCAACGATCCTTCAATACTCCCGTTGTGCCGTTCCGGTATCTGCGCTTGAATTCCGGGCATGGCAGAGCAGCTGACCGGACCGGCCGGACTGGCCGGCGACCGCGCGCTCCTCGGGCGCACCAGCACCGCCGAGCGGGTCTCGGACATCCTCAGGAGCCGTATCGCCGACGGGTACTTCCCGCCCGGGACCAGGCTGTCCGAGGACGGCATCGGCGGGGCGCTGGGCGTCTCCCGCAACACCCTGCGCGAGGCGTTCCGCCTGCTCACCCATGAACGGCTGCTCGTGCACGAGCTGAACCGCGGGGTGTTCGTCCGGGTGCTGACCGTCGAGGACGTCGAGGACATCTACCGCACCCGCAGGCTCGTCGAATGCGCCGTCGTCCGAGGGCTGGGCGAGCCGCCGTACGACCTCGGCTCGCTCGCCGCGGTCGTCGAGGCGGGGCGGCGGGCGGCCCGCGAAAGTGACTGGAAAGCGGTGGGTACGGCCAATATCCACTTCCACCGGGAGCTGGTCGCACTCGCCGGCAGCGAGCGCACCGACGAGCTGATGCGCAGCGTCTTCGCCGAACTGCGGCTGGCCTTCCACGTCGTGGACGAGCCCCGCCGACTGCACGAGCCGTACATCGCGCGAAATGTCGGAATTCTCGGGGCGCTTCAGGCGGGAGACCGGACCGAGGCCGAGCGGCTGCTGGCCGGATACCTCGACGACTCGCTGGAGCAGGTGGTCGAGGTGTACCGGCGACGGGTCGGGGAGGACGGCTAGCGGGTTGGGCCCGGCCCGGCTCCGTGTGAGGTTGACGGCTCTCGCGGGCGGGCCCACCCGGCTCGGTGCGAGGGGGCGGCTCTCGTGGGGGCCCGGCGGGGCTCGATGCGCTTCATACGCTTCATGCGCTTCATGCGCTCCATGCGCTCCATGCGCTCGATGTGACGCAGGGTGGTCGGCGCGTCGTCCCGGCCCGGTGTGACGACCGCTACGCCGGGGCCCATCTGCGTCGTTTGGGTCGATGTCAGACCGAGGACCTAGTCTGTGCACCGTGACTTCGCCTGCATCGACGGACAGCGTTCCGCCCCAGCTCAGCGCGGGGCCGCGCCCCGCCCTGGGCCCGGCCGCCGACGAAGGGCTGGCGCGGCGGCTGCGCGCGCTCGCCTGCACCGCGCCGCTGCACGACCTCGACGCGCGCAAGGCCAACCTCGCGGGGGAGTACTCGGTGTACGGGATGGCGGAAGTCGCCCTCGCCGCGATCGACCTCGTCACACTCAACATGGACTTCGACACCGGCGCCGACCACGACCAGGTCGTCGCCCGCCTCGTCCCCCGGATCGCCGCCCAGGCCCCGCAGCGGCCCACCGCCGAGCACGAGCGGGTGGCCCGCTGGGTCCTGGAGAACCTGATCAACGTCGGCAGTGTCGACCGCGGCTTCCGCGCGGTGTACGGCACCTTCGCCTCGGACGGCAGCTACGTCCGCCGGGACTACGACTTCAAGCTGATCGAGGAGGTCCCCGGCCCCGGCGGCAGCGTCTACCTGCGCACCACTGACGAGGCGGTCAACGTCCTCGTCGGCGCCCTCGACACCGATGTCACCAGCGCGCAGATCGCCGCCGAGGTCAAGCTGGAGGTGCTGATCAGCCGCGGTCGCCTCGCCGACGCCCAGCTCGCCGCCGAGCAGGCCCGGTACCGCACCGTGCAGTACTCCGAGACCCTGCGCAAGGCGCTCGACGCGACCCGGCGCAACGTCCGCGCGGTGGACTGGCTCCAAGCCGTGCCCGACATGATCGCCGAGGCCCTGGACCACGTCGCGGACCGCTACCGCCACGAGAACGCCATCCTCACCAACATCCGCAAGGCCCGCGACGAGTCCGAGGAGCCCGAGCACAAGCGGCGCGCCGCCGAACTCGTCGACATCGTCAAGGACTGCATCCGCCGCCACACCCAGCTCCAGTCCCGGCTGCTGGAGGCCGGCCCGCTGTTCCGCGCCGAGCAGGACCGGCAGGCCTTCGCCGCACCGGCCTCGACCTCGGGGATAGACCTCTACGGCCACCTCGTCGCCCCCGTGCTGCCGCTGCCCGTGGCGGAGGCGCTGCGCGTCACCGACGCCTGGTTCGCCAAGGGCACCGGACTGCGCACACCGGTGTCGGTCCGGGTCGGCGACCTGGTGGACATCCTGCTGACGCCGCCGGTCGAGCGCGAGCACCTGGGCGCCGAGATGCCCGAGCCCGATCTGATCGCCACCCCGGACGACAGCCGCTTCAGCGAGGAACAGCTGGCCGCCGCGATGGAGCTGCTGGACCTGCCGGCCGACGCGCCGCGCCGGCTGTCCGGGCTGCTGGCCGAGGCGCGCCGCCAGGACCCCGATCTGCCCTACCTGGTCGCCCTGCTGGCGGTGCACGCGGCCAGCCCGCCGGTCGGCACGGCCTACCGCCAGGGCGAGCAGAAGCTCCTGTTCGCCGTCGACGACGGCACGGAGCTGGACGACCCCGAGTTCGGCGGTGCCGACCTCATAGTGGGCACCGCCCTGCTGGACGCCGCCGGGATGGCCGCGGACAGGAGTGAAGCAGCATGAGTCAGCAGCAGCGCAACAAGGAGCACCGACCGTGACCGAGCACGTCGAGTGGAGCGAGCCGGAGGCGACCGCCCCGTCGGCGCAGGCCCCCGTCACCCCCGCCGACGCCGCCGACGCGGCGCGGCTCGTCGCCTTCGGGCTGCAGCCCAAGCTGCTGCCCGCCCGCGACCAGGAGTACGCGGACCTGCTGCGCCGCTACCGGGAGGACCCCCAGTTCGCCCGGCTCGCCGACGCCGTCGCCGCCGGCCTCGGCCTCGTCGTCCTGGAGGTGTCCCCGCGCGCGGGCATGGCCGTGACGGCCGCCGAGGACTCGGTGTTCGCGGTGCGCATGGGCGACTACGCGCGTCGCACCGCCGCCGACTCCGGCGACCGCTTCCTGCACGGGCTGGCGCATCTCGCCGTCGCCGCGATGGCCTTCCCCCGCCCCGAGGACCTGGCCGACGACGGCTACATCGGACGCGTCACCGTGAACGGCGTCGACGCCTTCGTCCGCCAGGCCTGCCGCCGCCTGGAGGAGCGGGCCGCCGAACAGGGCGAGAACACCGACCCGGCGACCGACGCCCCCGGACTGGAGGCCGCCTGGCGGATCTGGGCCAGACGCAGCGCCACCGGGGCGACCAAGGACGCCCGCCGGCCCGCCGCGTCCACCACCGGCATCGTGGCCAAGGCCGTCACCTTCCTCACCGACTCCGGCTTCCTGCAGCGCACCGGCGACGACAACGGCGGCACCTACCGCACGACCGCCCGCTACCAGCTCCAGGTCCGCGACCTGGCCGGCAGCGCCGCCCTGGCCGAGCTGCTGGAACTCGGCATCGTCCCGGTCACCGACGGCACACCGACCCTGCTGCCCGCCGACGAGACCGACGACCTGGACCTGGTGGCCGACGCGGGCCTGCCGTTCCACTCCGGCTGAGCCGCCCCGCCCGCCCCCCGCCGCACCACCGCCACCCCCCGATCTGCCGAAGACTTACGAGAGTCCGCCATGTACGAGCTGTCCCGGGTCCGTCTCTACTCCATCGGACCCGCCGGTGCGCGCTACGCCGACACCGTGCTTGACCTGCGCGGTGTGGGCCGGCCCGTGCCCGACCCCGCACCCACCCAGGCGGAGTTCTTCGAGGAGGAGCCCGTCGGGCCCCCGCGGCGGCCCGCGCCCGCCGGCGTGCTCTTCCTGGAGAACGGCGGCGGCAAGTCCGTCCTGCTGAAGCTGATCTTCTCGGTGATGCTGCCGGGCCACCGCAACACCCTCGGCGGCGCCAGCTCCGGCGTGCTGCGCAAGTTCCTGCTCGCCGACGACTGCGGGCACGTCGCGCTGGAGTGGCAGCACGTCCAGACCGGCGAGTGCGTGGTCGTCGGCAAGGTCAGCGAGTGGCGCGGCCGCCAGGTCTCCAACGACCCGCGGAAGTTCGCCGAGGCCTGGTACTCCTTCCGGCCCGGCCCCGGCCTCTCCCTGGACAACCTGCCCGTCGCCGAGTCCACCGCCGTACGGCCGTCCGCCGAGGGCCAGTCCGGCGCCCTGGGCCGCCGCCGCACCATGAAGGGCTTCCGGGACGCGCTCACCGAGGCGGGCAAGGCCTACCCGCACCTGGAGGTGCACTGGGAGGAGATCCACGACCGGTGGATCGAACACCTCGGCGACCTGAGCCTCGACCCCGAACTCTTCCGCTACCAGCGGGAGATGAACGCCGACGAGGGCGAGGCCGCCGGCCTGTTCGCCGTGAAGAAGGACTCCGACTTCACCGACCTGCTGCTGCGCGCCGTCACGGACACCCGCGACACCGACGGGCTCGCCGACCTCGTCAGCGGCTTCGGCAACAAGCTCGGCCGGCGCGCCGAACTGATCGCCGAACGCGACTTCACCGCCGGATCGGTGGACCTCCTCGGACGGATCGTGGAGGCCGCCGAGACACGCTCGCGCGCACGGGACGTGCACAACGGTGCCGAGCGGCGGACCCGCACGCTGGCCCGGCGGCTGTCCGCGCGCGGCGCCCAGGAGCGGGTGCGGGCCGCCGACCTCGCCCAGCGGGTGACGGCCGCCGCCTACGCTGTCACCCACGCGGAGAGCGCCCGCGAGCGCAGCGCCCTGATCACCGCGGAACTCGCCTACCGGCACGCCTCCCTGGCGCTCGCCGCCGCCGAGAAGTCGGCCGCCGCGCAGAAACGCGAACTCGCCGACGCGCGCACCCTGCACGCCGCCTGGCAGGCCGCCGAGGCCGTGCTGCGCCACCGCGCCGCCGCCGACCGGGTCGCGCGCGTGGCCGCCGCCATCCAGGAGGCGGAGCGGGACGCCGCCCCCGCCCTCGCCGCCCGGACCAAGGCCGCCGTCGACCTCGTCCGCGCCCTGCACGCCGCCGCGGAGAGCGCCGAGACCCTGGCCAACGAGGAGGAGGAGCGCTCCGCCGCGCTCCAGGAGGTCGGCGAGGCCGCCCACCGGGACGCCACCGCCGCCGCCACCGACGCCCAGCGGGCCCGCAGCGAGGCCGGCCACCTGCGCCAGCGGCTCACCGAGGTCGAGCAGGAGACCGCCGAGGCGGTCCGCGCGGGCTGGCTCGACGACACCGCGCCCGACGCCGACCCCGCCCGCGCCGCCCTCGCAGCGAGCGACGCCGAGAAGACCGCCGTCGCCGCCTGGGACACCGCCCGCGAGGCCTCCCGCCGGGCCGCCGAGCACGCCCGCGAGGCCGCCTCGGCGGAGTCCCGCGCGGAACTCACCGCGGCCCGCGCGGCGGACGCGGCGACCGCGGCCGAGCGGGCCCACGAGGGCGAGCGACGCACCGCCGCGGCCCTGGCCGCCGAGGAACGGCTGGCGGAACTGCTGAGCCTGCCGAGCGCCTCCGCCGGAGCACGCGCCCTGGTCCCGGGCCCCCGCACCAGCGGTGATACCCGCGACGAGGGCACCACGGCGGCCGAGGGCACCCTCACCCCCGAGGAACTTGACCGCTTCGCCGACGAACTGCGCGAACTCCTCGACGACGCCGTCTCCTCCGCCGAACGGCAGCTCTTCGAACTGCGCACCGCCGCCGCCGACGACTCCCGCATCCTCGGCGCGCTCGGCGACGGCGGCCTGCTGCCGCCCGGCCCGGACGTGCTGGCCACCGTGGAGTACCTCGGCGAGCACGGCATCCCCGCGCTGCCCGGCTGGCGCTACCTCGCGCAGGCCGTCGACCCCGCCGACCACGCCCGCGTCCTGGCCGCCCGGCCGGAACTCGTCGACGGCGTGATCATCACCGACCCCGACTCGCACGCCCGCGCCCGCGAGGCGCTGAGCGACGCGGCCCTGCTGCCCCGCTCCGCCGTCGCCGTCGGCACCGCCGCCGCCCTGCTGGCCCCGACACCGGCCCCCGAGGCCGACACCGGGGACGTCTTCCTCGTCCCGCCGAACCCGGCCATGCACGACGAGCACGCCGCCGACGAGGAACGGCAGGCACTGCGCGCCCGCGCCACCGAACGCGACGAGGAGATCCGCGGCCTCGCGGCCCGGCTCGGCAAGGACCGCGAGCTCGCCGCCCGGCTCGCCTCCTGGCGCACCGGCTGCCCGGCCGGACGGCTCACCGAACTCGCCCGGGCCGCCCTGGAGGCCCGCGCCTTCGCCGAGGAGTCCGAGGCCGAGCTGGCCGAGGCCCGCACCGCGCGGGCGGAGGCCGAGGAGACCGCCGCCGAGGCGGCCCAGGTCCGCGACGAGAAGCAGGAGGCCGCCCAGAAGGCCCGACGGGCCGCCGACGCCCTCGCCGGACTCGCCTTCCGGCTGCGCGAGCGGGCCGGCTGGCAGGTCAAACTGCGCGAACTCGCCGACGAGGGCGCCGAGTCGGAGGCCCGCGCCCAGGTCTGCCTGGAGCGCGCCCGCGCCGCCGACGAGGACCGCCGTGCCGCCCAGCGCGCCGCCGACGACGCCCGCCGCACCGCCCGCGCCCTGCGCGCCGAGCGCGCGGAGATCGCCGGCGCCCCCGACGACGTACCCGAGGACGACGCCGACACGCCGAAGGCGTCGCTGCCCGCCCTGCGCGAGGCCTACCGCGCGGCGTCCCAGGTGTACGAGAAGGTCGGCGTCGGCGCCGATCTGCGGGCCGAGCAGGCCCGCGCGGAGAGCGACGAGAGCGGGGCGCGCACCGAGCTGGACCGGCTCAGCAACAAGGTCCGCACCCGCGCCGAGCAGCTGCTCCAGTCGCCCGACGGGTCCGACGGGCCGTCCCGGCAGGCCGCCGCCGCCCGCGCGGAGGAGCTGGTGCAGCTGCTCGAGACCCGGATGTCCACCGCCAGCGAGCAGCTGGGCCGGCTGCGCGGCGAGGCCGAACGGCACGCGCCGGAGGACGGCGAGGCGCACACCGAGCTGCCCGAGGAACTGCTCCCGCGCGACGCCGAGCACGCCCAGGCGCTGCTGCGCACCGCCACCGGCGAACTCGCCTCCCGCACCGAGGCACTGGCCCAGGCCCGCGAGGCGCACGCCGAGCTGCTGGCCGCCCACCGGGCCGCCGAGGACGCGGCCGGCGGCTTCGACGAGATCGCCGCGCTCCTGCGCGACCTGCTGCGCGAGCACACCCCGGAGGACGAGCAGGAGCAGCCAGAGCCGTACCCGGGCAGCCTGGAGGAGGCCCGGCAGTCCGCCGCCGAGGCCCGCCGGTCGCTGCGCGGCTGCGCCGCCGACCTGTCCGCGGCCGAGGCCGCCGTGCGCGAGGCGAGCGACATCCTCGTCCGGCACGCCAACTCCACCCGCTACGAGCAGGTCCGCACCCCCGCGCGCCAGCAGATCCGCGAACTGCCCGCCGCCGCCCTGCCCGAGCACGCCCAGCGCTGGGCCGACGCCTTCGCCCCCCGGCTGCGCGTCCTCACCGACGAGCTGGCGCAGCTGGAACGCAATCGCGACTCGATCGTGGACCGGCTGCGCGGGCTGGTCGAGTCGGCCCTGGCCACCCTGCGCTCCGCGCAGCGGTTGTCCCGGCTGCCGGAGGGGCTTGGCGAGTGGTCCGGACAGGAGTTCCTGCGGATCCGCTTCGAGGAGCCCGACGCCGCCACCCTCACCGAACGGCTCGGCGAGGTCATCGACGAGGCCACCCGGGCCGCCGTCAAGAAGAACTCCGACCTGCGCCGCGACGGCATGTCCCTGCTGCTGCGCGGAGTCGCCGCCGCGCTCCAGCCCAAGGGCGTCGCCGTGGAGATCCTCAAGCCGGACGCCGTACTGCGCGCCGAGCGGGTCCCCGTCGGCCAGATGGGTGACGTGTTCTCCGGCGGCCAGCTGCTCACCGCGGCCATCGCCCTGTACTGCACGATGGCGGCGCTGCGCTCGAACGACCGGGGCCGCGACAAGCACCGCCACGCGGGCACGCTGTTCCTCGACAACCCGATCGGCCGCGCCAACGCCACCTACCTGCTGGAGCTCCAGCGAGCCGTGTCGGATGCGCTCGGCGTCCAGCTCCTGTACACGACCGGCCTGTTCGACACGACCGCGCTCGCCGAGTTCCCGCTGGTCATCCGTCTGCGCAACGACGCGGATCTGCGGGCCGGCCTGAAGTACATCAGCGTGGAGGAGCATCTCCGCCCCGGCCTGCCCCAGCAGCCCCAGGCCGGCGAGGCCGTGCACAGCGAGATCACGGCGACCCGGATGTACAAGCGCCCGGTCTGACAGCGGGCCGGGCGAGAGCGGGAGGGCGAGGGCGGGCCTTCGACGGGCCCCGGCGAGAGCGAGAGCGGGAAAGTGAGCCGGGGGAGGAGGAGCGGGGGAGTCGCGGCACAGGCGCCGGTGGCTCCCCGAGCGCCGTCCTGAGTGACCGTCAGAAGCCGTAGCCCATACGGCGGGACAGCTCGGCGCCCGCCGCCGCCGTGCGCTCGGCCGACTCCCGCAGGCGCTCCGCGTTCAGCCGGTACACCGGTCCCGAGACGCTGATCGCGGCGATCACCGTGCCGTCGTGGGAGCGGACCGGCGCCGCCGCGGCGGCGAGTCCCAGCTCCAGTTCCTCGACGGTGAGCCCGTAGCCCCGCTCGACCACGGCCTCCAGCTCGGCGCGCAGCGCGGACGCGTCGGTGACGGTGTGTTCCGTGAAGCGGGGCAGCGGGCGGGCCAGCAGGTCCTCACGCGGAGCCGGCGGCATATGGGCGAGCAGCACCTTCCCGCTGGAGGTGGCGTGCAGCGGCGTCCGCCGGCCGAGCCAGTTCTGCGCGGTCACCGCGGCGGTGCCACGGGCCTGCATGATGTTGACCGCCGCGTCGTCGTCCAGGATCGCCAGGTTCACGGTCTCGCCGAGCTCGTCGGCGAGCGCCCGGCAGACCGGGACGCCCTCCTGCGAGATGTCCAGCCGCACGGCCGCCGCCCCCGCCAGACGGAGGACGCCGGCGCCCAGGTAGTACTTGCCGCGGTCCTTGGCCTGGGCCACCAGCCCGCGGTTCTCCAGGACGCCGAGCAGCCGGAACGCGGTGGACTTGTGCACGTCCAGTTCGTCGGCGATCTCGGTGACTCCCGCCTCGCCGACGCGGGCGAGGATCTCCAGGACACTGACGGCGCGGTCCACCGACTGCACGGCGCCGGGTGCTTTCCTGCGGCCCTGCTGCGCCGCGTTCCCGACTCCGCCCGCGGCGTGATCGGACTGCTTCTGCGTGCGGGCCATGGCCCGACTCTACCCAAGGGCTCGGAGCACGGCGGGGCGGCGGGACGAGGCCCGGGCACCCTCGCGCAAGCCGCTCAGGAACGCCCCTGGGCCACCGCGCCGACGAGAAAACCGTCGAGCAACCCGCCGGCGCGGCCGTTCAGGAGTGCGACAGCCGCTTCGCGCCGCCGTGCCGGGCCATCCGCTCCCGTGTCCGTTCGGCGGTCCTGGCCTGTCGTCGTGCCCGGCGGCGCTCGCGGCGCAGCGCGCGGGCCGTGCTGCTCGGCATCGACACCACGCCGTTGCGCTGGTTCCACACCTGCCGGGTCACCCACACGTCGAGCACGCTCCAGGTGGCCACCACCGTGCTCGCCACGCTGCTGAGCACCATGGGGAACGCCAGCCAGGATCCGGCCATGGTGCACAGGAACGCCACCATCGCCTGGATCAGCGTCACCGAGATGATGAGCACCGCCCGCACGGCGGCCGTCCGCACCGGGTCAGGCAGCCGCCGTCGCCGCGCGGGCTCCTCGATCCACAACGGCCGGTAGGCCGACCGCTCCTGGGCGCCTATGGACTCACCGGACCCGGACGCCGCGCTCACCGCTCCCACGGTCCGAGCCGCACCGTCGTGCGCTTGCGCGCCCGCCGGAATGTCGCCATCCGGCACCTTGGCGCGTCGCTCCGCCACCCTGTGCGCCACCGTGCTCTTCGCGGGCGTCTCGCGCCGCTCCGCCGTGCCCATCACCGTGTCACTCCCCACCGCCAGCAGACCGCTCGCCCCGGTCCGAAGACCCGACTCTCCAGTGGCTGCCCGGCTTGCGCTGATTTACGCTGCCCGGTTGCAGGATGCGGCTCCTGTGGCCGATTCCGCCCCCATTCCCTGTCATGAAGGACGAACGGCGCTCGTCGAAGATTCCCCATCAGCGAAAAATTCCGGCCAATCGTCCGGTCAAGCCCACAGGTTGCCGTCGTAGGCGGGTCGGCGGAATCGGGGCGGCAATCTCCCGCAATGACCCGACAACTCCCCATGAAGGGCCGCCAGTACGGAAGTTCGGGTTCCGGAACACCCTTCGAGATACCTGTGCGTCGGTAGTAGGCTCGCGCCGTTTGTTGACGCACATGTGTACCCCCAGTCGCTGGGGGTCGAGCTGGGGGAGGCCATGCGCTTTCGCGGGAAGTCCATCCGCCGGAAGATCGTGGCGCTGCTTCTCGTGCCGTTGGTGTCCCTGACCGCGATCTGGGCCTTCGCCACGGTGCTCACCGGCCGCGAGGCCGCCCGGCTGTTCAGTGCGACGTCTCTCGTCGAAGAGGTCGGCTACCCCACCGAGGACACCGTCCGGGTCCTCCAGCAGGAGCGCCGCCAGACCCTCGTGCACCTCGCCGACCCCCGCGCCTCCAACAGCCTCGCCGCCATGAAGCGCAGCCGGGCCGCCACCGACGAGGCCGTAGCCGAGATCCGGCGCAACGCCGGCGACCCCGATGTCCGCGACGCCCTGGACGAGGCGACCGGCGAGCGGCTGACCGCCGTACTGGACGCCTTCCAGGGCATCGAGGCCCTGCGCCGCAGCGTCAGCGACGGCACCGTCAACCGCTCGCAGGCCTTCAACCTCTACAACCGCCTGGTCGACCCGTGTTACGCCCTGCTGGCCAACCTCCACGTCGTCGACGACGTGGAGCTGGACACCCAGTACCGCGCGCTCGTCAACCTCTCCCGCGCCCGCGAACTCCTCTCCCGTGAGGACGCCCTGCTCGGCTCGGCCCTGATCGTCGGCCGCATCACCCGCGGCGAGGTCCGCCAGGTCTCCGACCTCATCGCGCAGCGCACCCTGCTCTACGACGTCAACCGCGCACTGCTGCCGACCGCGGACCGCGACCGCTACGAGCGGTTCTGGAAGAACGCCGAGACCGCGCCGCTGCGGGCGGCCGAGGAGGCCGCCGTCGCCACCCGGTCCACCACCCCTGGCGGCGTCACCGCCCAGAGCTGGGACACCGCCGCCGGGAACGTCCTCGACCAACTCGGCACCCTCGACGACGAGGCCGCCGACCGCTATCAGGAACGCGTCAGCCCGATCGCGACCGGCGTCATCGTCAAGGCCGTCGTCGCCGGCGTCCTCGGCCTGGCCGCGCTGATCGTCTCGCTCTTCGTGTCCACGCGGATCGGCCGCTCCCTCATCCGCGACCTGCGCCAACTGCGGCTGGAGGCCCACGAGGCGTCCGGCGTCCGGCTGCCCAGCGTGATGCGCCGGCTCTCCACGGGCGAACAGGTCGACGTCGAGACCGAGGTCCCGCGGCTGGAGTACGACAAGAACGAGATCGGCGAGGTCGGCCAGGCCCTCAACACCCTGCAACGCGCCGCCGTCGAGGCCGCGGTCAAACAGGCCGAGCTGCGCGCCGGCGTCTCCGAGGTCTTCGTGAACCTCGCCCGCCGCAGCCAGGTCCTCCTGCACAAGCAACTGACCCTGCTCGACACCATGGAGCGCAGGACCGAGGACACCGAGGAACTCGCCGACCTGTTCCGCCTGGACCACCTCACCACCCGGATGCGCCGGCACGCCGAGGGACTGGTCATCCTCTCCGGCGCCGCCCCCTCCCGGCAGTGGCGCAAACCGATCCAGCTCATGGACGTCGTACGGGCCGCCGTCGCCGAGGTCGAGGACTACGAGCGTATCGAGGTGCGCCGCCTGCCGCGCACCGCCGTCACCGGCCCCGCGGTCGCCGACCTCACGCATCTGGTGGCGGAACTGCTGGAGAACGCCACCGTGTTCTCCCCGCCGCACACCGCCGTCCAGGTGGTGGGCGAACGGGTCGCCAACGGCTTCACCCTGGAGATCCACGACCGAGGTCTGGGCATGGCGGCCGAGGCACTGCTCGACGCCAACCTCCGGCTCGCCGAGACCCCGGAGTTCGAACTCTCCGACACCGACCGGCTCGGGCTCTTCGTGGTCAGCCGGCTCGCCCAGCGGCAGAACGTCCGCGTCTCCCTCCAACCGTCCCCGTACGGCGGCACCACCGCCGTCGTCTTCATCCCGGACACCCTGCTGACGGACGACGTCCCGGACACCAACGGCATCGGCTTCCGCCTCGACCGGCCGCGACCCGCAAAGGAGACCCAGGTCGAGGCCGGCAGCCGGACCGCGCTCTCCCAGGTGCCGGTGAAGCTGCCCGGCCTGCCCGCCTCGCTGCTGGACGGTCCGGTCGAACTGGAGGCCCCGGTCGACCTGGACGTGATCGACGACTTCCCCGGCGCGCTCGACGGCGAGGACAGCGAACGCGGCGGCCTGTTCCGTCCGCGCCGCTCCCTGGTGGCGGCCGACGAGGAGACGCCCGGCCGCCCCGGCGAGCGCCGGCACACCGCCTCCCGCACCCACCACACCTCCGCCGGCGACGCCACGGACGAGGACGACCGCCTCACCGGGCCCGTCCCGCTGCCCCAGCGCCGCACGCCCAAGCTGGTCAGCTCGCACGGACGCCCGGTCACGGACCAGCGCCCCCGCCGCGCGGAGCCGGACGAGGAGCCCTCGACCGGTCCCGGCGCACGTCGCCCCGAAGCGGACCGCCCCGAGGCGGACCGCATGGCCCCGCTCCCGACCCGCCGCCGCGGCAGTTCCCCGCTCGGCCGTGGCAGCACCACGCCGGGCCGCCCGGACACCCGCGACCTCGCCGACCCCGGAACCTCGCCCAGCCGCGCCGACTCCGGCGACCGTGTCGACCCCAAGGTCGCGCCGACCCGCGTCGACGGCCGCACCGACCGCGGCGACCGAGCCGATTCCGCCACCGCGCCCCTGCGCACCGGCAACCGTCCGGACTCCGGTGACCGCGCCGATCCGGCCACCGCGCCGAACCGCCCCACCGGACGAGCCGACTCCCGCGACCGTGACAGCGCCGGTGACCCGGTCGCGGGCACCGCCGGTGACACCGCCCACGGCTCCGCGGCGCCGCCCCGCGGCTTCCCCGGCCTGGAACCCGTACCCCGCACCCCGGGCCGCCCGCCGACGGGCACCCGAGCACTGAACGCCGCCGGCGATCGCCCCACGGGCCAGGACGATCCCCTCGCCAAGGGCACCCCGGTCGACGACACCGCCGCCGGCGACCGCACCTCACCCGAGGAGCCCGGCCCCGGCTCGGGCCTCCTGCCCCGGCGCGTACGGCAGGCCAGCCTCGCGCCGCAGCTCAAGCGAGCCCCGGAACGCCGTACGGACGACACGGCGGCGCCCGCCGACCGGGACGCCGACGACGTCCGCAGCCGGATGGCCTCGCTCCAGCGCGGCTGGCGGCGCGGCCGCGAGGAGAACGCCGCGGGCGACGACGCCCACAGCGGCACAGCACCACAAGGAACGACTAAGGGGGACGGTCGATGACCGCACCGAAGGCGACCGACCACGCCACGACCGGCAAGTCCGGCGAGCTGAACTGGCTCCTCGACGACCTCGTGGATCGCGTCGCGAGCATCCGCAAGGCCGTCGTGCTGTCCGGCGACGGCCTGGCCACCGGCGTGTCCAAGGACCTGACCAGGGAGGACGGCGAGCACCTGGCCGCCGTGGCCGCCGGCTTCCACAGCCTCGCCAAGGGCGTCGGCCGCCACTTCGAGGCGGGCAGCGTCCGGCAGACGGTGGTCGAGCTCGACGACGCCTTCCTGTTCGTCACCGCCGCGGGCGACGGCAGCTGCCTCGCCGTGCTCTCCGACGCCGACTCCGACATCGGCCAGGTCGCCTACGAGATGACGCTTCTCGTGAAGCGGGTCGGCCCCCATCTGGCGACCGCTCCGCGCACCGATCTGCCCGCAGACGGGTAGTGGGATGACATGAGCGCAGACGGTCAGGCTAGAAGCCACTGGTTCGACGACGAGGCGGGACCGGTCGTCCGCCCGTACGCCATGACGCGCGGCCGCACCAGCCACGCCGCCCAGCACCGCCTCGACCTGATCGCGGTGGTCGTCACCGAGCCCCACGCGGACGACCACGAGACGGACCCGACGATGTCCCCGGAGCACGTGGACATCGTCGGGCTCTGCCGTGACGCTCCGCAGTCGGTCGCCGAACTCGCCGCGGAACTCGATCTGCCCATCGGCGTCGTCCGGGTGCTGATCGGCGATCTGGTGGACGCGGAACTCGTCCATGTGACACGCCCCGTGCCCCCGGCCGAACTGCCGGACGAGAGTATTCTGCGCGACGTGATCAACGGCCTCCGGGCGCTGTGAGCAGCGCGGAAGCGAGGTGGAGACGTGACAGGCTGGCAGTTCTGGGTGGACCGGGGCGGCACCTTCACGGACATCGTCGCGCGGCGGCCGGACGGACGCCTGCTGACCCACAAGCTGCTCTCCGACAGCCCGGCCTACTCCGACGCCGCCGTCGCCGGCGTCCGTGAACTGCTGGCCGGCTCCGATGACCCCGTCGAAGCCGTGCGCATGGGGACCACGGTCGCCACCAACGCCCTGCTGGAGCGCAAGGGCGAGCGCACCCTCCTGGTCGTCACCCGCGGCTTCCGCGACGCCCTGCGTATCGCCTACCAGAACCGCCCGCACATCTTCGCCCGCCGGATCGAACTGCCCGAACCGCTCCACGAGCGGGTCGTCGAGGTCGACGAACGCATCGCCGCCGACGGCACGGTGCTGCGCGCCCCCGACCTGGACGCCCTGGCCGGCCCGCTGCGCCGGGCCTACGACGACGGGATCCGGGCCGTCGCCGTGGCCTGCCTGCACAGCCACCTCCACCCGGCGCACGAACAGGCCGTCGGAGAGCTCGCCGCCCGCATCGGCTTCCCGCAGATCTCGCTGTCCAGCGAGGTCAGCCCGCTGATGAAACTCGTCCCGCGCGGGGACACCGCCGTCGTCGACGCCTACCTGTCGCCGGTGCTGCGCCGCTACGTCCAGCACGTCGCCGGCCGGCTCGAAGGCGTCCGGCTGATGTTCATGCAGTCCAACGGAGGCCTCGCCGAAGCCACTCAGTTCCGCGGCAAGGACGCCGTCCTGTCCGGACCGGCCGGCGGCATCGTCGGCATGGCCCGCATGTCGCAGCTGGCCGGCTTCGACCGCGTCATCGGCTTCGACATGGGCGGCACCTCCACCGACGTGTCGCACTTCGCCGGCGCCTACGAACGCGTCTTCACCACGAGCATCGCCGGCGTCCGGCTGCGCGCCCCCATGCTCGACATCCACACCGTCGCGGCGGGCGGCGGCTCGATCCTGCACTTCGACGGCTCCCGCTACCGCGTAGGGCCGGACTCGGCGGGCGCGGACCCGGGCCCCGCCTGCTACCGCCGCGGCGGCCCGCTCACCGTCACCGACGCCAACGTCATGCTCGGCCGCATCCAACCCGCTCACTTCCCGCGGGTGTTCGGCCCCGACGGCGACCAGCCCCTCGACGACACCCTGGTCCGCGACCGCTTCGCCGCCCTCGCTCACGACATCCACGAGCGCACCGGCGACGACCGCACACCCGAGCAGGTCGCCGAGGGCTACCTGCAGATCGCGGTGGCCGGCATCGCCAACGCCGTCAAACGGATCTCCGTCCAGAAGGGCCACGACGTCACCCGTTACGCCCTGACCACCTTCGGCGGGGCGGGCGGCCAGCACGCCTGCATGGTCGCCGACTCGCTCGGCATCCGCACGGTCCTCGTCCCGCCCATGGCCGGTGTCCTCTCCGCCCTCGGCATCGGCCTCGCCGACATCACCGCCATGCGCGAACAGTCCGTCGAGGCACCCCTGGAACCCGCCGCGATGCCCGGCGTCCGCAAGACCGCCGACGACCTGGAGGCCGCCGCCCGCGCCGAACTGCGCGCCGAGGACGTCCCCGAGGACCGCATCGAGGTCACCCGGCGCGCCCAGCTCCGCTACGACGGCACCGACACCGCCCTCACCGTCGAACTCACCGACCCCGCCGCCATGCGGCAGGTCTTCGAAGCACGTCATCGCGCCACGTACTCCTTCACCCTCGCCCGCCCGATAGTCGTCGAAGCCCTCTCCGTGGAAGCCACCGGCCTCACCGCACCCCCCGATCTCTCCGCCCTCGCCCCCTACGAAGGCCGCACCGCCGCCCCGCACACCGTCCGCCTCCACACCGGCGGAACCTGGCGCGACGTGCCCCTGCACCGCCGAGAGGCACTGCCTCCCGGCGAGACTGTCACCGGCCCCGCGATCATCACCGAGGCCAGTGCGACGACCGTCGTCGACCACGGCTGGCAGGCCGCGGCCACCGACGACGGGCATCTGGTCATGGAACGCACGGCGGTCACGGAGAGTTCCGAACTCGACACGGAAGTCGACCCGGTTCTCCTCGAGGTCTTCAACAACCTGTTCATGTCGATCGCCGAGCAGATGGGCGCCCGGCTGGAGTCGACTGCCCAGTCCGTCAACATCAAGGAACGCCTGGACTTCTCCTGCGCCCTCTTCGACCCGGACGGGAACCTGGTCGCCAACGCCCCGCACATCCCCGTCCACCTGGGCTCCATGGGCACCAGCGTCAAAGAGGTCATCCGTCGGCGCGGCTCCCGCATGCGCCCGGGCGACACCTACGCCGTCAACGACCCGTACCACGGCGGCACCCACCTGCCCGACGTCACCGTGATCACCCCGGTCTTCGACACCACACCCGAACCGGACACGGACGGTGACCGGATTCTCTTCTACGTCGCCTCCCGCGGCCACCACGCCGAGATCGGCGGCATCGCCCCCGGCTCCATGCCCGCCGACAGCCGCACCATCGAGGAGGAAGGCGTCCTCTTCGACAACTGGCTGCTCGCCGAGGACGGGCGCTTCCGCGAGGCGGAGACCCACCGCCTGCTCACCGAGGCGCCGCACCCCTCACGCAACCCGCGCACCAACCTCGCCGACCTGCGCGCCCAGATCGCCGCCAACCGCAAGGGCGTCGACGAAGTCCGCCACATGATCGCCGACTTCGGGCTCGACGTCGTCCAGGCCTATATGCGGCACGTCCAGGACAACGCCGAGGAAGCCGTCCGCCGGGTCATCGACGCGCTTGACGACGGCGCGTACGCCTACGAGACCGACTCCGGCGCCGTCATCCGCGTACGCGTGCGCGTGGACCGCGAGAGCCGCTCCGCGACCGTCGACTTCACCGGCACCTCACCTCAGCTGGCCACCAACTTCAACGCCCCCTACGCCGTCGTCAACGCGGCCGTCCTCTACGTCTTCCGCACCCTGGTGGCCGACGACATCCCCCTCAACGACGGCTGCCTGCGCCCCTTGAGGATCGTCGTGCCGGCCGGTTCGATGCTCGCCCCCGAACCACCGGCCGCCGTCGTCGCCGGCAACGTGGAGACCTCCCAGGCCATCACCGGCGCCCTCTACGCGGCGCTCGGCGTCCAGGCGGAGGGCTCCGGGACGATGAACAACGTCACCTTCGGCAACGAGCGCCACCAGTACTACGAGACCGTCGCCTCCGGCTCCGGCGCGGGCGACGGCTTCCCCGGCGCGAGCGTCGTACAGACCCATATGACCAACTCCCGGCTGACCGACCCCGAGGTCCTGGAGTGGCGGCTGCCCGTGCTGCTGGAGGAGTTCTCGGTCCGCCGGGGCAGCGGCGGCGCGGGCCGGGAACGCGGCGGCGACGGAGCCGTCCGCCGCATCCGGTTCCGCGAGCCGATGACCGTCTCCACGCTCTCCCAGCACCGCCGGGTGCCGCCGTACGGCATGGCCGGCGGCGAACCGGGCGCCCTGGGCGCCAACCGGATCGAGCGCGCCGACGGCACGGTCACCGCCCTCGCCGGCAGCGACACCGCGTCCGTCGGCCCCGACGACGTACTCGTCATCGAAACCCCCGGCGGCGGAGGCTACGGCCCACCGCCCACCCACCCCCATCAAGCAGGAGAAGAGATCGATGATCTTCGGGCGTTCTGAGCGCGGCAAGCCCCCGGTCGAGCCCGTCACGCTCAAGATCCTCGTGGCCGGCGGCTTCGGCGTGGGCAAGACCACCCTCGTCGGCGCGGTCAGCGAGATCCGACCGCTGCGCACCGAGGAACTGCTCACCGAGGCCGGACGCCCGGTCGACGACACCAGCGGCGTCGAGGGCAAGCACACCACCACCGTGGCGATGGACTTCGGCCGGATCACCCTGCGCGAGGACCTGGTGCTCTACCTCTTCGGCACCCCCGGCCAGGAGCGGTTCTGGTTCATGTGGGACGAGCTGTCCGAGGGCGCGCTCGGCGCGGTCGTGCTCGCCGACACCCGACGCCTGGAGGACTGCTTCGCCGCCGTCGACTACTTCGAGCGGCGGTCCATCCCCTTCGTGGTCGGCGTCAACTGCTTCGAAGGCGCCGCGCGCTATCCGGCGGAGGACGTCCGCCGGGCCCTCGACCTCGACCCGGACGTCCCGCTCGTGCTGTGCGACGCCCGCGACCGCGAGTCGGTCAAGGAGGTCCTCATCGGCGTCGTCCGCCACGCGGCGGCCCAGGCGGCGGACCGCCGCCAGGCCGTCACCACCTGACACCTGCCCCCGCACGGCCGGCTCCCGTGCGGCCGGCTCCCGCGCCGCGTGCCCCCGTGCGGCCTGCCCCCGCGCGGCCCGCTCCCGCACAGCCGGCACCTGCACGGCCCGCACCCGCGCGGACGGCCCGTACCCCCGCCGACAGGGGTACGGGCCGCAGTGTGCGGATGCCCCGCGCGCGTGGAGCTAGCCGTTCCCGTCCTCCACCCACCCGAGGCTCTTCTCCACGGCCCTGCGCCAGTTGCGGTACTCGCGGTCACGCACCGAACGGTCCATCGCCGGAACCCACTCGGCGTCCTTGCGCCAGTGCGCCTTGAGCTCCTCCAGGTCGTTCCACACCCCGGTCGCGAGCCCGGCGGCGTAGGCGGCGCCCAGGCAGGTCGTCTCGGACACGCGGGGCCGGATCACCGGGACGCCGAGCACATCCGCCTGGTGCTGCATCAGCAGGTTGTTCCCGGTCATGCCGCCGTCCACCTTCAGGGCCGTGATGGGCACCCCGGAGTCCTGGAACATGGCGTCCACCACCTCGCGCGTCTGCCAGCTCGTCGCCTCCAGCACCGCACGCGCGAGATGCGCCTTCGTGACGTACCGGGTGAGGCCGGTGACCACCCCGCGCGCGTCGGAGCGCCAGTACGGCGCGAACAGGCCGGAGAAGGCGGGCACTATGTACGCGCCGCCGTTGTCCTCGACGCTCGCCGCCAGCGGTTCCATCTCGTCGGCGCTGCGGATGATCCCGAGCTGGTCGCGGAACCATTGCACGAGCGCGCCCGTTATGGCGATCGAGCCCTCCAGACAGTAGACCGGCGCCTCGGCACCGATCTTGTAGCCCACCGTCGTCAGCAGCCCGTTCTTGGACGGCACCGGCCGGCTGCCGGTGTTCAACAACAGAAAACTGCCCGTCCCGTACGTGTTCTTCGCCGACCCCACGTCGTAGCAGGCCTGCCCGAACACCGCCGCCTGCTGGTCACCGAGCGCCGACGCCACCGGGACGCCGGCCAGCTGTCCGACGGCCGTCCCGTACACCTCGGCGGACGACCTGATCTCCGGAAGCACGGCCTCCGGGACATTCATCGCGGAGAGGATCGAGGCGTCCCACCGAAGGGTCTCCAGGTTCATCAGCATGGTGCGCCCGGCGTTGGTCACATCGGTCACGTGCCGCCCGCCGTCGGTGCCGCCGGTGAGGTTCCAGATCAGCCATGAGTCGACGGTGCCGAAGGCGATCTCGCCCCGCTCGGCCCGCGCCCGCAGCCCCGGCACGTTGTCGAGCAGCCAGGCCGCCTTGGGCCCGGAGAAGTAGCTCGCCAGCGGCAACCCGGTCCGCTCGCGGAAGCGGTCCTGGCCGTCCGCGCCGCCCAGTTCGGCGCAGAGCGCGGCGGTTCGGGTGTCCTGCCACACGATGGCGTTGTGCACCGGTTTGCCGGTCGCACGGTCCCACAGAACCGTCGTCTCGCGCTGGTTGGTGATACCCAGCGCGCTCAACTGTTCCGCCCGCAGCCCGGCCTTGGCGAGGGCCCCGGCGACCACCGCCTGGACCTTGGCCCAGATCTCGGAGGCGTCGTGCTCCACCCAGCCGGGCTTGGGGAAGATCTGGCGGTGCTCACGCCGGTCGACGGCGACGATCCCGCCGCCGTGGTCGAAGATGATGCAGCGGCTCGACGTGGTGCCCTGGTCGATCGCGGCGACGTACTTCTCGCCGTTGTCCGTCATGGCCACCCCTTCGGCTCGGTTCAGCAGGCTGCGCGGGAGACCGGACCGGCGAAACGGTCAAGCGGCTCCGTGCTCCGTGACGTGACGAGCGTGCCGTCGCAGCCGAATCGCCGGCGGGGGAGCGGGCCGCGGCTCAGGAGCCCGTACGGCGCGGTGCCGGAATATGCCGAGAATGTACGGCGATGTCGGCGGACAACGGGAAGTGTTCTCCGGCACTCCGAAGCCGTCAAGGTCGGCGACGGGAACGGTTTTTCAGCCCGAGGTGGCCCTTCGATCCCCCCGAGCCTCCCTCGATCCCCCGAGCCCCCCTCGATCCCTCCGAGCCCCCTCGAACCCCCGAATTCACCGCACCCGAGCCCGAGCCACCAACCCGAGTCATCTCCCGAGCCCCCACCCGACCCGCGGCCCCGGCAGCCGGCCCCTCACCCCGCCCGGCCTCCTACACCGCGCGCCCGGCCTCCTACACCGCGCGCCCCGCCTCCTACACCGCGCACCCCGCCTGCCCGGGCACCGCCTCCGCGCCCCGGCGCACGTCGTATCCCGGCAGTCCCGCGTGCCCCAGGACCCAACTCGCCCCGGACAGTGCCTTCGCGGCCTTCTTCAGCGGCGCCAGGGAGGCCGCCGCCTGCCGGTGATCCGACACGCTGCCCGGCCCGCACACCACCGTGGCCAGCGACAGCGTCACCGGCCGGCCGCCCGCGGACCACGCCGCGTCGAGCACCGCCGCAGCCAGCGGATCGAGCCCTTCCGGGTCCGCGAGCACCAGGAAGTCGTCCCCGCCGATGTGCCCCACGCGGATGCTCCCCGACGCCGCCAGCTGCAGCGCCCGGCCCACCGACCGGATCAGCTCGTCGCCCGCCGCGAACCCAGCCCCGTCGTTCACCTGCTTGAAGTGGTCGACATCCAGCCAGCTCAGGGCGAACGGCCGCCCGTCCGCGATCCGCCGGTCCACCTCACCGGTGATCGCGTCCGAACCGGGCAGCCGGGTCAGCGGGTTGAGCCCGGCCGCCTCCTCGACCCGGGACTCGGCCAGCGCCCGCACCAGGTCCGCGAGGCGTACGACGCCCACGCACCGCCCGTACCCGTCCACGACCGCCACATCGTCCGAGGTGCGGTCCCGCTCACCGTCCGCCACCACGTCCAGCACCTCCCACGCGGTGGCGTCCACCCCGACCGTCCGCGGCGGATCGCCCAGCTTGGCGGCCGGCCGGTCGGCATACAGCGCGTGCCCGTACCGGCCCGACAGGGACAGCAGGAAACGGGACCGGTGCACCGACCGCACCGGCACCCCGCCCCGGTCCACCAGCAGCACCCCGGACACGTCGGGCGACCCGGTGAGCAGGTCCCGCACCTGGGAAGCGGACGCGGACTCGGGCAGCAGCGCGGCCGGCCGGACGAACTCCCGCACCGACGGCCCCGACCGCACCGTCCCGTCGAAACCGGGGGAGCGGGGCGGAACGTACACATCCATGGTGGGCAGCCTGGCCGGCGGCGCGAACAGCACGCCCTGGGCCAGCTGCGCCCCGGCCGACAACGCCGCCGCACACTGAAGTTCGGTCTCCACCCCCTCGACGGCCAGCAGCGCCCCCAGCTCGTCGCTCAGGGTCCGCATCGCCCGTACGGCGGCGGGCCGGGCCAGCAGAGACGCGTCCAGCTTGACCAGGTCGGGCGCGAGGTCCGCCAGCAGCCGCAGCGGCAGGTCACCGTCTCCCACACCGTCCGCGCTGATCCGGAAGCCCTGCCCCCGCAACACGCCCACGGCCTCCAGCAGCGCCTGCTGCGGCACATGCGTGTAGGGCGGGCCGATGTCGACGGTCACCTCCCACGGCAGCCGTCCCGCCGCGCGCACCGCGTCGTGCAGCGGGGCGAGCCCGCCGAGATCCGCGAGCGTGCCGGCGAACACGTTGACGTGCAGCGGCAGCAGCGTCTCGTGGCGAACCGCCGCCCGGACCGCCGACACGGCCATCCGGCCGTCGAGTTCGGGATCTCGACGGGCCTCGGCCAGGATGTCACCGGTCTCCGGGCGGGCAAGGATCTCCAGTGCCGCGATCCCACCGGTGGACAGATTGACCACCGGCTGGAAAGCGAAGCGGAGCGTGTCCGACCAGGAGTGCACGGGAGCATGATGGCTCCGCCGGCGCGCGCCTTGGCCCAGTTCACACTACGTTCACGCAGCATTCCCGGTCGATCACGCAGCGTACAAAGAGCTCGCCACCTGGGGGCCAGGACGGTGAGATCGCGTTCGCACGCCTGCCGGGACGGCGCACACGCGCTCCACGACCCTCACCCGGCCGACTAGAGGGCCGAACCGCCCTACGCCCGATCGGGCTCGGATCGCCTCCTCTCACTTCCCCGCCGCGACCCGGGCCTGATAGATGCAGGGGACATGACACGAATCTCCTCCATGACCCGCGGCCTGGTCACCAGGGCGGCCGCCCTCCTCGCCATGACCACCGCCTCCACCACCGCCCAGGCCGCACCGGAACCCACCGCACCGGCCGACTTCGTCGCCCTGCGCACCGTCGACCGGACGATCCTCCAGGAGATGCGCTACCGCACGTCCCACAACTTCGTGGGCGAGCGCATCGACGGCTACCGGCAGCCCTTGTGCATCCTCACCCGCCCCGCCGCACAAGCCCTCCACCAGGCCCAGAGGAAGCTGCTGCGCCAGGGCTACAGCCTCAAGGTCTACGACTGCTACCGGCCGCAGCGCGCGGTGGACCACTTCGTCCGCTGGGCCGAGGACCTCGACGACCAGGCCATGAAGGCCGAGTTCTATCCGAACGTCGACAAGACCCGGCTGTTCGCGGACGGTTACATCGCGGAGAAATCAGGCCACAGCCGCGGCTCCACCGTCGACCTCACCCTCGTCCGGCTCCCGGCCGGGCCGACCAGGCCCTACATCCCCGGCCAACCCCTGGCGGCCTGTCACGCCCCCCAGGACCAGCGCTTCCCCGACAACTCCGTCGACATGGGCACCGGATTCGACTGCTTCGACACCCTCTCCCACACCCTCGACCCGCGCGTCCAGGGCGAACAGCGAGCCAACCGGCTCCTGCTCAAGAACACCCTGGAAGAGCTCGGCTTCGTCAACCTCGCCGAGGAGTGGTGGCACTTCACCTACAAGCCCGAGCCCTACCCGGACACCTACTTCGACTTCCCCGTCTCCGCCAGGTCCCTCGCCCACGGCCACTGAGCCGGCACCCGCGACGACGCCCTCCCCATGATCGGATACAGTCCGCGGCGTGTCCGAAACTCATGCCCCCACCCCCAACTCCGCGCCGGGCTCCCACTGTTCGAGCTGCGGATCGCCCTACGGAGAGGGCGTCTCCGGCTGGCCCCGCACCTGCCCGGCCTGCGCCACCGTCGCCTACCGCAACCCGCTGCCGGTCGCGGTCGCCCTCCAGCCCGTCTACGACACCCAGGGCACCGCCCTGGTCGTCATCACCCGAACCGTCGCCCCCGCGCGGGGAGGCATCGCCCTGCCCGGCGGTTTCATCGACGACCGCGAGGACTGGCGCCAGGCCGTCGTCAGGGAACTCAAGGAGGAGACCGGCATCGACGCGCTCGCCCGCGACGTCCGGCTCATCGACGCCATGAGCGCCCCCGCCGGCCATCTGCTGATCTTCGGGCTGCTCCCGGAACGCCCCGCCGACAGCCTGCCCGCCTCCACGGCCACCGACGAGACCGAGGGCTGGCACCTCCTGCGCCAGCCCGCCGAACTCGCCTTCCCCCTGCACACACTGGCCGTACGGGCCTGGTTCGAGGGCCGCTACATCTGATCCCGGTCCGCCCCGAGCCCACGCACCCGCACCGGACGGGGCGGCACGGCCCCGCCGCCCTCGTCCTCCCGCTCGACCAGCACCCGCCGGCCCGCCCGGCGGGACACATAGCGCTCGATCTCGGGCTCCTCCCAGCCCTCACCGGCGTCCGGCACCACCAGCCCGCCCCCGGTACGCCCCCGCGCGGGAGCCCACACCTCCAGCTCCAGCCCCCCGTCGTCACCCCGTACCGGCAGCACGGCCCCCGCCCGCGCGAACACCGGAATCCGCCCCAGGGGAGCGTCGACCAGCACCCGCGCCGGCCCCTCGTACACCTGCTCGGTCACCGTGTCGTACCACCGCCCGCGCGGGAGCCGCACCGCCCGCCTGTCCGCCCCGGGATCGAGCACCGGCGCCACGAGCAGGCAGTCGCCCAGCAGAAAGGCGTCCTCGCAGTCCCGCAGCTCCCGGTCCTCCGGCGCCCCCCACCACAACGGCCGCACATAGGGAGCCCCGGTACGCCGCGCCAGATGCGCCAATGTCACGAAGTACGGCAGCAGCCGCCGCCGCTCCAGCAGCGCCACGCGCGCGTGCTCCAGCACCTCGGCACCGAACTCCCACGGCTCCCGCCGCCCCGCCCGCAGACTCGCATGGGTACGGAACAGCGGCAGATAGGCACCCAGCTGGAACCAGCGCAGGAACAGCTCCGGCGACGGACTCCCGTCGAACCCGCCCACGTCCGGCCCCGAGTACGGCACCCCGCACAACCCGAGCCCCAGCACCAGCGACAACGACGCCCGCAGCCCCGGCCAGCCCGTCGCCACATCACCGGACCACGTCCCGCCGTAACGCTGCATGCCCACCCAGCCGGACCGCGAGAACACGAACGGACGCCGCCCCGGCACACGCTCGGCCAGCCCCTCGAACCCCGCCTGCGCCATGCACAGCGCGTACACGTTGTGCGCCTCGCGATGATCGCCCCCGCGCCCCTCCAGGGAGTGCCGGGCCGAACGCGGCAGCGTCGTCTCCCCGAACGCCGCGAACGACGTCGGCTCGTTCATGTCGTGCCAGAACCCCGAGAAGCCCTGCGCCAGCCGCTCCTCGTAGAGACCGCCCCACCAGCGCCGCACCCGCGGGTCCGTGAAGTCCGGGAACACCGAGTCCCCGGCCCAGCCCACCCCCCGCACCACCCGCCCCGAGGCGTCCCGCACGAACGCACCCTCGGCCGCCCCGCTGTCCCGCACGGGATCGCCCGGCTCGTCCCGCACCGCGGCGTCGACGATCGACACCAGCCGGATCCCGTCCCGCCGAAGCTCCTCGGCGAGCTGCGGCAACTTGGGGAAACGGTCGGGATCGACCGTGAACACCCGATGATCCTCGTAGTGATCGATGTCCAGGTGGACGGCGTCCAGCGGCAGACCGTGCTCCTGGTACCCCGAGACGATCCGCCGCACCTCGTCCTCGGTCCCGAAACCCCACCGCGCGTGATGGTGGCCCAGCGCCCAGGCCGGCGGCAGCGCGGGCGCCCCCGTCAGCGACGCCCACGCGAGCAGCACGCGCGCGGGGGTCCCCACCACCACCCAGCAGCGCAGCGGACCGCCGTCCATCCGCAGCTCGGACATCCCGCACCGGTCGTGCCCCGAACCGGCGCCCTCCACGCCCTCCCGCAACAGCACCGTGCCGTCCCAGGTGGTGTCGTGGAACATCAGATGCGTGCCCGCGTCGGCCACCACCAGCTGCACCGGCATGGTGATGTACAGCGGATCGTCGTCCGGACCGAAAGCGGCCCCCGGATCGGTGTTCCACAACCGGTACGCCCCGTCCCGCAGCCGAGGCCCCGACGCCCTGCCCCCGAGCCCGAAGAACCGCGCGTCCGCGGGCACCTCCGACCGCTGCATCCACCGCGCGGTGCCCCCACCGACCGGCTCCCACCACCGCGGCGGCAGATCGCGCCGCAGCGTCACCCCGCCGGGCGTGCGCACCTCCACCGCACCGTCGCGCGCCACCACGACCGTCACCCGCTCCGCGACGACCCGCCAGCCGCCGTCCTTGTCGGGCTCCAGCACGGCCCGCGGATCAGGATCCGGACAGCGACCGCCCACCGCGTACGACGGCTCCGGACCGGCCCCGTCCCAGCCCCAGAAGACCGCCCCGTTCACCGCCACCATGATCCGCAGCTCCGAACGGCCGAACCGAAGCGTGCCCCCGCCCGGCCCCGGCTCCGCCGACCGCAGCACACCGGGCACCCGGGCCCGCTCCGCACCCCTCGGCGGCAGCCCCGAGGCGTCGGCACGCCTGCGCCGCCACGCCGCCCGTACGGTACGCAACCCCTGCGCCGCCCCCACGGAACCGACCGTCTTCATCGAACGCACCAGGTCACGACCGTCCATGCTGCTCACCCTGCCACTGAGCGGACCGTGCGCGTGTCTCGTTCAACTGCCGTTCACCCGTGTCAGGACCACATCTTCACGACACGGACTATGTGGGGCGCACCCTGGTGTACAAGTCGATCACATGGCATCGTCCGTGTCAGCCGCGTCACGCGCACAACCCTGCACGTGCGCGGAGGACGCACACGACGCGCACAGTCCGGGAGCCGCCCCATGTCGACCGTGAACCCCCAGCCGCTCTGGCAGCCCGATCCGGAACACATCGCCCAGGCACAGATCACCAGGTTCCAGACCTGGGCCGCCGAGCACCACGGCGCCCCGGCCGACGGCGGCTACACCGCCCTGCACCGCTGGTCCGTCGACGAACTGGACACGTTCTGGAAAGCCGTCACCGAGTGGTTCGACGTGCGGTTCTCCACCCCCTACGCGCGCGTGCTCGGCGACCGCAGCATGCCCGGCGCCCAGTGGTTCCCCGGCGCCACCCTCAACTACGCCGAACACGCCCTGCGCGCGGCGGCGACCCGCGCGGACGAACCGGCCCTCCTCTGCGTCGACGAGACCCACGAACCCCGCGCGGTGACCTGGTCCGAACTGCGCCGCCAGGTGGGCTCCCTGGCCGCGGAACTCCGCCGCCTCGGCGTCCGCCCGGGCGACCGCGTCAGCGGCTACCTCCCGAACGTCCCCCAGGCCGTCGTCGCCCTGCTGGCCACCGCCGCGGTCGGCGGAGTCTGGACGTCCTGCGCCCCCGACTTCGGCGCCCGCAGCGTCCTCGACCGCTTCCAGCAGGTCGAACCCGTCGTCCTCTTCACCGTCGACGGCTACCGCTACGGCGGCAAGGAGCACGACCGCCGCGACACCGTCACCGAGCTGCGCCGCGAACTGCCGACCCTGCGCGCCGTCGTCCACATTCCCCTCCTCGGCACCGAGGCGCCGGACGGAGCCGTCGAGTGGGGCGCCCTGACCGGCGCGGACGTCGAACCGGAATTCGAGCAGCTCCCCTTCGACCACCCCCTGTGGGTCCTCTACTCCTCCGGCACGACCGGCCTGCCCAAGCCGATCGTCCAGTCCCAGGGCGGCATCCTGGTCGAGCACCTCAAGCAGCTAGGCCTGCACTGCGACCTCGGCCCCGAGGACCGCTTCTTCTGGTACACCTCCACCGGCTGGATGATGTGGAACTTCCTCGTCTCCGGCCTCCTGACCGGCACCACGATCGTCCTTTACGACGGCAGCCCCGGACACCCCGACACCGGCGCCCAGTGGCGGATCGCCGAACGCACCGGAGCCACCCTCTACGGCACCTCGGCCGCGTACGTCATGGCCTGCCGCAAGGCGGAGGTGCACCCCGCGCGGGACCACGACCTGTCCGCGGTGCGCTGCGTCGCGACCACCGGCTCGCCGCTGCCGCCCGACGGCTTCCGCTGGCTGCACGACGAGGTCCGCGACGACCTGTGGATCGCCTCCGTCAGCGGCGGCACCGACGTCTGTTCCTGCTTCGCCGGGGCGGTACCGACCCTCCCCGTGTACATCGGCGAGCTCCAGGCCCCTGGTCTGGGCACCGACCTGCAGTCCTGGGACCCGGCCGGCGACCCCCAGGTCGACGAGGTCGGCGAACTGGTGGTCACCAACCCCATGCCGTCCATGCCGATCTACTTCTGGAACGACCCCGACGGCAGCCGCTACCACGACAGCTACTTCGACACCTATCCCGGCGTCTGGCGCCACGGCGACTGGATCACCGTCACCTCACGAGGCTCGGTGATCATCCACGGCCGCTCCGACTCCACCCTCAACCGGCAGGGCGTCCGCATGGGCTCGGCCGACATCTACGAAGCCGTCGAGCGCCTTCCCGAGATCAAGGAATCGCTCGTCATCGGCCTGGAGCAGCCCGACGGCGGCTACTGGATGCCCCTCTTCGTCCACCTGGCCCCCGGCGCCGTCCTCGACGACGCCCTCCTGGGCCGGGTGAAGCAGACCATCCGCGAACAGCTCTCCCCGCGTCACATCCCCGACGAGATCATCGAAGTGCCCGGCATCCCGCACACCCTCACCGGCAAGCGCATCGAGGTCCCGGTCAAGCGCCTCCTCCAAGGCACCCCGCTGGAGAAGGCCGTCAACCCCGGCTCCATCGACAACCTCGACCTGCTCCATTTCTACGAGGACCTGGCCCGCAAGCGCGCCTGACACCCACACCGCGACCACCCTCCGCAGACGGCCTCGGACTCGCCGCACACCCGGCCGAGCCCGAGGCCAGGGCATTCGACCCGCGCTTTCCTTCCTCACGCAAGCCGCGAACCACCTCGGCCGACCCCGTTGTCAGTGCCGCCGGTTACTGTGAGTGAGCATTGATCGACTGCGCACAGGGGGAAACATGGCGCACACCGACCACCTGACCATGCGACGCGTCCTGCGCCGCGAAATCGCCGGCACCATCGGCCTGCTCACCGACGAGCACGACTTCCGCGCGATGCGGCACTACCGCACCTTCACCTTCGAGGACCACCAGACCTACCTCCAGCACGTGGAGGCCCTGCTCAAAACCCTGGCCGCCCAGGGCAGCCACACCACCGTGGCCCTCTTCGATCCGCAGGAGTACGCCGACTTCTGCTCGGACGTGGGACTCGACCCCGACATCCCCTCCAGCCGAAGCCGCTTCACCGCCGAACTGGCCGCCACCGGACCGACCGTCCCCTACGACGGCCGACCCCTCGCGGACCTCGTCCCCGCCCTCGTCGACGAAGCCGTACGCCAGGCGACCTGGGACTACGCCTCCACCCTCCTCGCCCACCTCGGGTCGTGCACGACCTGCGGCGAGGACCTCGGCCGGGCCGCCTTCACCCGCGCCTCGGCTGTCCTCACCCGCATCCTCGACACGGCGCCGCCCGGCAACCGCCACCTCGTCTGCAGCGTCTCCGGCACCCCCGAAACCCTCGTGGCAGCCCTGCACGCCGACGACGGCGACACCGAACTCGACCCGGCCGAAGCCCTCGACTTCACCACCGTCCTGGCCCTCGGCCTGGCCACCCGCAACCCGGGCGGACTCGTCATGCGCACCACCGCCCCCGGCACCGCCGACCGCGTCTACGGCTGGCGCCTGCGCGGCCACGGCCTCGAACCCCTCACCGCCGGCGAGGTCTTCGACGCCTACTGCACCGACGTCGAGTCCGGAGAGCTGATCTCTCCCGAATCCGGCGTCGACTACTGCGAACCGCCCGACCTGGGAGAGGAAGGACCGGCACCGCACCACCACCACTGAAACACCCGAGGGGCGCCCCACCCGCAGGTGAAGCGCCCCTCGGCAACAGCCGTCGTAAGACGCGGCCGGACTACTCGCCCGACAGCACCGCCTGAGCGGCGCCGCGCGCCTCCTCGGCACTGTCCGCCGCACGCGCGGCCGCCGCGGCCCGCTCGCACTGCGCCAGCGTGTACTTCGCCAGCGTCGCCCGGACGTAGGGAATCGACGCCGCACCCATGGAGAGGGAGGTGACACCCAGACCGGTCAGCACACAGGCGAGCAGCGGGTCGGACGCCGCCTCACCGCAGACACCACAGCTCTTGCCCTCGGCCCTGGCCGCCTCCGCGGACAGCGCGACCAGGTCCAGCAGCGCCGGCTGCCACGGGTCCTGGAGCCGGGACACCGCACCGACCTGGCGGTCGGCGGCGAAGGTGTACTGAGCGAGGTCGTTGGTGCCCAGCGACAGGAACTCGACCTCCTGGAGGATCGAGCGCGCGCGCAGCGCGGCCGACGGGATCTCCACCATGGCGCCGTACTTCGCCCGCAGCCCGGCGGCACGGCACGCCTCGGCGAACGCCTTGGCGTCCGCACGGTCCGCCACCATCGGGGCCATCACCTCGAGGTGGACCGGCAGACCCTCGGCGGCCTTGGCCAGCGCGGTCAGCTGGGTCCGCAGCACCTCCGGGTGGTCCAGCAGCGTCCGCAGACCCCGCACGCCGAGCGCCGGGTTCGGCTCGTCCGCCGGAGTCAGGAAGTCCAGCGGCTTGTCCGCGCCGGCGTCCAGCACCCGGACCACGACCCGGCCCTCGGGGAACGCCTCCAGCACCTGCCGGTAGGCCTCGACCTGCTTCTCCTCGGAAGGAGCCTGCTTGCTGTCGTCCAGGAACAGGAACTCGGTCCGGAAGAGACCGACGCCCTCGGCACCGGCCTCGACCGCCGCCGCCACGTCAGCGGAACCGCCGATGTTGGCGAGCAGCGGCACCTTGTGACCGTCGGACGTGGCACCAGGGCCTGTCGAGGCGGCCAGCGCGGCCTTGCGCTCCGCGGCCGCGGCCGCCATCCGCGCCTTCTTCTCCTCGCTGGGGTTCACGAAGATCTCACCGGTGCTGCCGTCGACGGCGACGACCGTCCCCTCCGCCAGCTCACCGGCTCCGGGCAGCGCCACCACGGCCGGCACCCCGAGTGCCCGCGCCAGGATGGCGCTGTGACTGGTCGGCCCACCCTCCTCGGTGACGAAGCCCAGCACCAGCGTCGGGTCGAGCAGAGCGGTGTCGGCCGGAGCCAGGTCACGCGCCACCAGCACGTAAGGCTCGTCGCTGTCCGGCACACCCGGCATCGGGACGCCCAGCAGACGGGCGACGATACGATTCCGCACATCGTCGAGGTCGGCGACACGGCCGGCCAGGTACTCACCGGCACCGGCCAGCAGATCCCGGTACGCGGCGAAAGCGTCGTACACCGCGCGCTCGGCCGTGCTGCCCACGGCGATCCGACGATCCACGTCCGCGATCAGCTCCGGGTCCTGGGCCATCATGGCCTGGGCCTCCAGCACCGCCTGCGCCTCGCCGCCGGCCAGATTGCCGCGCGCCATCAGGTCGGCCGCGACGGCCTCCACGGCCTGACGGGCGCGCCCCTGCTCGCGCTCCGCCTCTTCCGCCGGGATCTGCTTGGCGGGCGGTTCGAGCACCGCCGTCCCCATGTGCCGAACCTCGCCGATCGCCACACCGTGGCTCACGCCGACGCCTCGCAGCGTTGTCTCCATCTCACCCGTCTCCGATAGTGCGGCGGGTCCCGCCGCCGCGGTGGTTGTACTGACTCGCCGTCCTCGGACGGCATGACGTCACTTCCAGACGAAGAGACTGTCGCCGGCCTTGACGTCGCCGTCCTCACGGAGCTCGGACAGAGCCTCGGCGGTTGCCTCCAGCGCGACGACGGGGCAGATGGGGGACTTGCCGGCGGCCTCGACGGCGGCCGGGTCCCAGCGCACGACTGCCTGACCACGGGTCACGGTGTCCCCCTTGTTCACAAGGAGCTCGAAGCCCTCACCGTTCAGCTGCACGGTGTCGATGCCGAGGTGGGTGAGTACACCGTGCCCCTCGGCGTCGACCACCACGAAGGCGTGCGGGTGCAGCGAGACGATGACGCCCTCGACGGGCGCGACGGCCTCGGAGGGCTCGCGCACGGGGTCGATGGCGGTACCCGGGCCGACCATGGCTCCGGAGAAGACCGGATCCGGCACTGCGGCCAGTCCGATGGCGCGGCCGGCGAGCGGGGACATCACGGTGGTCATGGGAAGCCTCCCAGGGGTGGAGAGAGATGGGCCGTCACTGCCTGTCCCGGACGGCGCCTGATCAGCAGCGTATGTCATAGGAAGTGACGGTTCCGCACGATAGCTCCCGAGGAGAGGTCTAGACCACCCCTTCAACGGATTTGCACCTGCTCGACGGCCCCGTGTACAGTCGAAACCCTGCTTGAGGCTGAGCGGCGCGACCAAGCGCCCTGGCCCGGCGGCACCCAACTTGTCAGATCCTATCTCGGGGTCTCCTTCTGCATGTCTGCAGGAGGTGGTCAGAGAGACGGAAAAACACTGATAGAGTTTGGAACACCGAAGGGAAGCGCCCGGAGGAAAGCCCGAGAGGGTGAGTACAAAGGAAGCGTCCGTTCCTTGAGAACTCAACAGCGTGCCAAAAGTCAACGCCAGATATGTTGATA